>JBBSNJ010000555.1:0-3118 GCA_038232775.1 Thermomicrobiales bacterium | reverse complement strand
GCCGGAGGAGTTCCGGCTGAACCACGGCGCGGCAGCCGCGACGCTGCCCGCTGGCTCGGGACTCTCATAATCCGTGGACCAAACAATGGGGGCAGGTCAGTGGCGGGAAGCATGGAAAGCTTGATCCACCCAGGGACGTCTCATGAAGCGATCGGTGGTAAGGGGCATTACGTTACGGACTTGATTGATAGTAGCACACGGGGTCGGCCTCGGGACACCACCTGCTCGCGTTTCGAGTGGACTCTCAGTCCGGCCAATCTCTTGCAGGGCAACGCGGGGGATGATACCGACGTGGGTCAACGCCAGTTTTGCCACATGCCCGCCTCAGCAGGGCAGTCCGTGCTACGGGACGCCAATGACGTCAGATTACTAACAAGAGGTTGGACCCTGTTTGGTTGCCCTGCACGGAACGGCCCCTCTCCCGCATGTTAGAGGTCGAGGGGCCGAGCACCGCCGCTACGGCGCCGGCGTCGCCGCCGCGCCGATCGTCACCCCCTGCTCCTCGTAGTAGCGGATCGCGCCGGGGTGGAAGGGGAGCGGCGAGTTGAGCGTCGCCGACTCGAGGGTCAGGTCGTTGGCGGCCGGGTGGGCGGCGACCAGGTCGTCCTTGTTGGCGAACATCGTGGCCACGATCTCGTAGGCGAGCTCCTCGTCGAACGCCTCGTTGACGACCAGCAGATTCGGGACGACGACGACCTCGGTCGCCTCCGCCTGGCCGGGGTAGGTGTCGGCCGGGATCGTCGCGGTGTCGTAGTAGTCGCCGTACGCCTCCTGCAGCTGGGGGACGAACTCGCCGTTCGGCAGCAGCTTGAGGTCGGTGTTCGGGGTCGCCGCCAAGTCGGTGATCGCCGCGGTCGGCAGCCCGCCCGACCAGAAGAAGGCGTCGAGCTGGCCGTCGCGCACGGCGTCGGCCGACTCGGTGGCGCCGAGCTGCTCGCGCTGAATGTCGGACGCGGGGTCGAGCCCGGCCGCCTCCAGGATCCGGTTGGCGATCACCTCGGTGCCGCTGCCGGCCGACCCGGTCGAGACCCGCTTGCCGGCGAGGTCGGCGACCGCGTCGATCCCGCTCCCCTCGGTGGTCACGACGTGGGTGAAGTTGTTGTAGAGGGTCGCCAGCGCCTGGGCCGGGATCGGCTGCTCAAACGGCTCGTTGCCGGCGGCGCCATCGGCCGCGGTGTCGGCCAGGACGAAGGCAAGGTCGGCGTCCTGATTCTCGATCAAGATCATGTTGTCGACCGAGGCGGAGGTCACCTCGGCGGTGACGTTGACCCCCTCGATCTGGTCGGAGATCAGGTTGGCGAGGGCGCCGCCGTAGGGGAAGTAGACGCCGCCGGTGCCGCCGGTGGCGATCGAGAGGCGGTCCTGGGCGAGTGCGGCCCGTCCCCCGACGAGGGCGGGCGCGGCGCCGACCAGCAGCGCCAGCAGCAGCGCGGCGACGCCGAGGCCGACGCCGAATCGCGCCCCGACGCGTGTCCGGGGCCGGGCGGGGAACCGGGAGCGAGAATGGGACATCCGTGTCCTCCTGTCTGCTGCGGCGAAGCGGCTCCGGTCGCGCCCGTTGCCCGGTCGGAGCGACGCCTCGGCGGCGAGCACGCATTGTGCCACCCGCGGCGGGCAGCGCGGGGGGCCGTCGGTTCAGCGGCTGCACTCCCGCGTCGCGGCGTCGCAGACGCCGGCGCAGCAGTCGACCGTGCCGGCGCAGGCGCGGCCCGCGCGGCGGCAGCGCCGGCGGCGGCAGAGGCGGCTCTCCCGGTCGATCCGGCCGCAGACGCCGGAGCGGCACTGCGCGTCCCGCTGGCAGAGGGATCCGGCGGCGAGCCGGGCCGGTCGGCAGCGGCGCAGCCGGCAGCGCCCGGAGCAGCAGTCGGAGCCGAGGGCGCAGCGGGCGCCGTCCCGCCGGCAGCGCTCGGCGGCGGCGGGGGCCGGGGCGCCGAGCAGGATCGCGCCGGCGGTGCCGGCGAGCAGGCGGAGGAGATCGCGGCGGGAGGGGGCGAGGGCGACGGTCCGTGCCAGGCGGTCGAGGACTCGGGCGTCCATGGGCGGGTCCCTTTCCGGTCCAAGGGGTGGCAGGCCGGCGGGCACGGCCGGTGCGGCCGGCGGCCGGGCGGCCGGGCGGCCGGCCGAGCGCCGGCCGGAGGAACATTCGACCCCTGTCCCAGCCCTGCCCGAAACCCCGCCGCGGGCCCCCCGGCCCCCCAGTGCCTGGTCGTGGTCCCGCGGCACCGGCGGTCGGGCTGACCCGGAGCGAGCCGATTGGCTGGAGGTGGCGGCGAAGGCGATCAACCCGGCCCGGAAGAGGGCTTCGAGGAGATCGGACTCCTGACGGATGCGGTCACGATGAGCGAGCGGGAGCACGGCTGCCTCCGCTGGGCGCGAACCGGGACCGCCCAGATGTCGACATCGTCCGGACCATCCTTCATGCGTTGCCAGTACGGAACGGTGTGTCAAGATTGCGCGTCGTGCCAGGACAGGGCAGACTCCGCTGATGGACGCTCTCCCTTCCCTCCGCCAGCGGAACCGCGACCGGACGCGGGACGAGATCGAGGCGGCCGCCTTCGCCCTCTTCGCGGAGCGCGGGTTCGAGGCGGTCACCGTCGAGCAGATCGTGGCCGCGGCCGGGGTCTCGCACCGCACCTTCTACCGGTACTTCCCGACCAAAGAAGATGTCGTCTTCGGCGAGCACGGGGAGGCGGTCACCCGCCTGCGGGCGGCGCTCGCCGCCACCGACCCGGCCGAGCCGCCGCTGCGCCGGGTGCGGCGGGCGCTGCTGGCGACCCAGCAGCCGGGGCGGCGGCCGGAGCGGGAGGTGGCGCGGGCGCGGCTGATCGACGCCTCGCCGGCGGTCCGCGCCCGCAGCACCCAGCTCGCCGAAGACTTCGAGGCGCTCGTCGCCGAGCAGTTGGCGCCGGCCTTCGGCGGCGGGGAAGGCGGGCGGGCTCGGGCGTTGGTCGTCGCCGGCGCCCTCTTCGGGGCGCTCCGGGGCGCCCGCCGGGCGGTGGCCGTGACCCCCGCTCTCCCGCCCGAGCGCGCGGTCGCCCTGGCGCTCGATCTGGTCGAGCACGGGGCCGTGGCGGTCTCCGAGCCGGAGTCGGCCGCGGCCGGCGATACCGGAGCCGAG
>JBBSNJ010000554.1:0-3119 GCA_038232775.1 Thermomicrobiales bacterium | reverse complement strand
GGGTCTACGCGTGGTCACCGCTGCGAGACGGGTTGGTGCTGAAGCCGACCGATCGCGCGAGGCGGCCCGCCGTGCAGACCCAGCCCCGATTGTGACACGACTCTACGCGCCGGGTGCGCGCCCGGCTGCCGGATCAGCGCGCGACGCGAGTGGCGACGCCGGCGTTGGTCGCGGTGGGGATCCTGTGGGCCAGCAGCGTGTCGTTGCGGGGGGTGGCCGCCGCGCTGCCGCTGGCGGCCACCGACCCCAGTACGGAGCAGCGGCTGCGCCGCTGGCCGGCCAACCCCGCGGTCGACCCGCGGGCGCTGTGGCGACCGCTGCTCCCCAGCCTCCTGGCCGACGAAGCCGGCCGGGAGGCGGGGCTGGTGTTCGACCCGAGCCCGCACCGGGATCGCTCCACGCGCTTGTGCCTGGGGCTCATCCGGCACAAGCGGGCGCTGCCGGTGGCCTGGCGGGTGGTCCCCCAGCAGCCCCCCTGGCCGGTGCCGCTGGCCGAGCTCCTGGCGGCGATGTCCGCCGAGGTGGCGGCCGCCCTCCCCGCCGGCTGCGTGGTCACCCTCGGGGCCGACCGGGGCCTGGTCGGGCCAGCGCTCCCCGACGCCTGCCGGGCGGCGGGCTGGCACCTCGTGCTGCGGCCGCGCGCCGGGGCGGGGGAGGCCGGCAAGGTCCGCTTCGCCGATGGCACCGAGCGGCGCTTGGCCGAGGTGCCGACCAGGCCGGGGCCGCACTGGCACGAGCCCGCCGCGATCCTCAAGGGCGCGGGCTGGCGCGCGGGCTGGCTGACCGTCCACTGGGCGCCTGGCGCCACGGAGCCGTGGGTGCGCTTCTCCGACCGGCCTGGTGGCCCCGATCGGGTCCGCGAGTCCCGGCGTCGCGCGCACGCCGAGGCGTCCGACCAGGACGGCCAGCGGCGCGGGTTCGGCCTCGAGCGCGGTGGCCTGACCGCGCCCGACCGGCGCGAGCGTCTGCTGCCGGCCTTGGCGCCGGCATGCTGGTGGGCGCACCAGCTCGGCCTGCGGGCGATCCGCGCCGGTGAGCGCCACCGCTTCGACCGCGCGGACCGCCGCGACCTGGGCGTCGTCCGCCGCGGTCGCCGCTGGCTCGCCACCCTCCTCGCCGCCAATCGCCAGCCGCCCCTCCCGTTCCGCCCCTGCCCCGCTGGCTGGCTCCACCCCTGGCTCGCTTAAACTGTCCGGCAGAGAGGGGACTGGGGGTGAGGGCCGCTCTCCGGCAAACGCCACTGATCACCCGGATTCCGTATGATACGGAATCTGGTTACATCATTCCGCTCTCGGGAGTGGGAACGTCTCCCCTCTCCCGCGCACCGGGAGAGGGGTCGGGGGTGAGGGCATCTTCCCGGGTAGCGGCAGCGATCACCCGGATCTTGTATCGAGCGGGGACCAGGCGCCCACGCCATCTTCGCGATGCCGGTGCCGCCGAGCCGGAGTCCCTACCCGGCCGAGTCCTGAACCGCGATGTGGCGAGTCGTGAACCGACCGGGCACCTCCGCCTCGACGATCGCCGCGCGATCGAGCGAGTGGCTATGGCCCCACCCCCTCGTCGACCGACTTCGTCCGCAGCTCGATTCGGCCCTCGCCGAGCTCGAGCCCTTCCAGCCGCAGGCCGTCGGCGGCGAGCGCCTGATTGACGCCGTCGGCGATGGCCCGGCCGAGCTCGTCGGCCGGGAGGAAGAACTCGAGGACGCCGCTGTCGCTGGCCATGTCGCGCAGGACGAGGCGGCCGTCCTCGACCGCGGGCACCCCGGTGTAGGTGGCGGCCTGGCCCCCCTCCGCCTGGAGTCCGAGCGCCACGCCGGCCGGCCCGAAGTCGACCGCCAGGTTCTGGACGCTGCCGCCGTTCCCGCCCTGGCCGAACGTCTCGGCCAGGGCGCGCTCCAGCTCCTCGGCCGTGATCACCGTCGTCCCCGCCGCGGGTTCGCCGCCGGGCGAGGCGGCTTCGGGCAGGCGGCGGGCGACCTCGGTGCCGACCCCGTCGGCCAGGGCGCCGCTGGCACCCTGCCGCACCCGCGGCAGGGTGACGTAGGTCAGGACGCCCCAGCCCCCGATGCAGAGCAGGAGCGACGCCCCGAGCACGATCAGACAGCCTCGCCGCACGCTGCACCCCCGTCGTCTGGTCTCCGGTTCATCCCGCCACCCCGGCCCCGGCGCTGGGTTTCCGCCACCACACCCGGCCCTCAGGGGGGAAGCCTTCGGGCTCTCCCATCACCCCGTCTCTCGGATCAGCCGGTATCCCCGACTGCCCGACTGCCTACCTCACGGCAGGGGCGGCAGCTCCGGCCGGAAGAGCCAGGCGTCGAAGAAGTCGTCCAAATCCTCGCCGCTCAGCTCCTCGGCCAGGGCCACGAAGTCGGCCGTCGTCGCCGTCGCCCCGCCGTAGCGCGCCGACCAGGCGCGCAGGATCGCGAAAAAGGTCTCGTCGCCGACCCGGAGCCGCAGGGCGTGGAGCGTCAGGGCGCCGCGGGTGTAGACCGCGGCGGCGAAGAGGTGATCGGGGCCGGGGTCGCCGATCAGGAGCGGGGGGCGCCCCGGCCGGGCCGCCGTTTCCTGACCGGCGTAGAGCCGATCCATCGCCTGGGCGTAGGCGGCGGGTCCTTCGGTCTCCTCCAGCCAGAGGTACTCGGCGTAGCGGGCGAACCCTTCGTTCAGCCAAATGTCCCGCCAGCGCTCGATGCCGACGCTGTCGCCGAACCACTGGTGGGCCAGCTCGTGGGCGACGGTCGCCTCGGAGAGGGCGCGGCGGTCGTAGAGCACCATCGTCTGCGTCTCGAGGGCGGCGTTCAACGAGTCCTCGGGGAGGACGGTGCCGCCGAAGGAGGCGAACGGGTAGGGGCCGAAGCGCTCCTCGAAGGCGGCGATCATCGCCGGCACCTCCTCGAAGACCGACCCCGCGCCGCAGGCCAAGGACGGGGGGCAGGCGTGCAGGATCGGCAGGCCGCCCGGACCCGTCGTCCGCTCGAAGACGAGATCGGCGGCGTGGAAGGTGACCAGGTAGGGGGCCATCGGCGCCGGCGCCTCCCAGACGAAGGTTCGCCCGTCCCCCTCGTCGCGGACCTCGACCAGGGTGCCGTTGGCCACCACCTCGTAGGGGTCGGGCACGGT
>JBBSNJ010000553.1:0-3120 GCA_038232775.1 Thermomicrobiales bacterium | reverse complement strand
GTGTCGGGGAGGACGACGACGATCAGCTTGCCGCGGTTCTCCTCCCGCTGGGCGACCTCGCGCGCGGCCGACGCGGCGGCGCCGCAGGAGATGCCCTTCAGCAGGCCCTCGGTCCGCATCAGCTCCCGCTGGGCGGCCATCGCCGTCTCGCCGTCGACGTGGACGATCTCGTCGTAGACCTCGGTGTCGAGGATGCCGGGCACGAAGTTGGCACCGATCCCCTGAATCTTGTGCGATCCGGGCTCGCCGCCGGTCAGGATCGGGGACTCGGCCGGCTCGACCCCGACCACTCGCAGCCCCGGCTTGAGCGCCTTCAGGGCTTGGCCGGCGCCGGTGATCGTGCCGCCGGTGCCGATGCCGGCGACGAGGACGTCGATCGCCCCCTCGGTGTCCTCCCAAATCTCGACCGCCGTGGTCTGGCGGTGGATCTCCGGGTTGGCCGGGTTCTCGAATTGCTGGGGCATCCAGCCGCTTGGCGTTTCGGCCACGATCCGCTCGGCGCGCCGGACGGCGCCGGCCATCCCTTCGGCGGCGGGAGTCAGGATCAGCTCGGCGCCGAAGCCAAGCAAGAGCATCCGCCGCTCGAGACTCATGCTCTCGGGCATCGTCAGGACCAGGCGGTAGCCGCGGGCGGCGGCGACCCACGCAAGCGCGATCCCGGTGTTGCCGCTGGTCGGCTCGACGATCGTCGTCTCGCCGGGCGTGATCACCCCGCGCCGCTCGGCGTCGTCGATCATGGCGACCCCGATCCGGTCCTTGACCGAGAAGCCGGGGGAGAACGATTCGAGCTTGCCGACCAGGATGCCCGGCGTGTCGGGGGCGAACCGGCTGAGGCGGACGAGGGGGGTGTTCCCGACCAGCTCGGTCGCGTCGTCCGCGATCAGGGGACGGCGGTGTCGCTCGAGGGGCGAGTCGCCGGTCTGGGAGCCGGAGGGTCGAAGCAGGGTAGCGGTCATGACAATTACTCCTCCATATTTGGGGCAAGACGCTGGCAACCGCCATTGTAGAGTTTTCTATCAACTTTGGCAAATGGCGCCGATGCACCGTCGGCGATGGCGACGGGACGGCTAGCGCACCACGGTCGCCCCCTCGGCCCGCCGCTGCCGCCGGTACTCCGCCTCGCTCCCGATCCAGGCGGTGCCGTCCCGATAGTGCTCCTTCTTCCAGACCGGGACGATCTCCTTGAGGCGGTCGAGGGCGTACTGACAGGCGGCGAAGGCTTCGCCACGGTGGGCCGCCGCGACCGCGATCACGACGCTCGCTTCGCCGACCTCCAAGCGACCCGTGCGGTGGACGATGGCGATGCGCTCGATCCCCCACCGCTCGGCGATCTCGCCGCCGATCTGGCGCAGCATCCGCTCCGCGGCGGCGGGATAAGCCTCGTACTCGAGGGCGACTACCTCTCGGCCCCGCGCCTCGCCGCGCACCGTCCCGGTGAAGGTCACGATCGCGCCGGCGGCGTCGGCGGCGACGGCGGTCTCGACCTCCCGCGGGTCGAGCGGCGCCGCCTGGACCCGGTACGGACCACCGGCGGCCTCCTCCGGGGAGCCAGACCCGCCGCTGACGGGGGGGATCAGGGCCACCTCGTCCCCGTCGTTCAGCACGCGGTCGTCGCGCGCGTACTCCTGGTTGACCATCACCATCAGGGAGCGGCGCGCGGCCGCCAGCGCCGGCCTGGCCTCGGCGAGATCGGCCAGGAGGGCGCCGACGGTCGCCCCCGGTGCGACCTCGCGGCTGTCCTCGCTCCGACCGAGCGCTTCGCGGACGCCGGCGAAGTAGCGCAGCGTGATCCGCATCCCGTTCTCGCTCCCTTCGCTCGCCGACCTCTGATTAGGAATCCGGGCGAACCGTTGCACCCTCGTCAATGGGACCAGCTCCCCACCCTCGCGCACGGATCCGGGACGAGGGGAGTGGGGATGAAGGCAGTTCCCGGCGCAGTGGAAGCCATCACCCTGGGTGCGTAGCGGACACCCCCAACACCGCCGACTCTACCACGGGGGACCGGCGGCGCTCCCGCCGGCGGCAGCGACGACGGCCCCCACGGTCGAGGCCGGGGGGGCCGTCCACGCTCGGACCTTGTTGCGTCGGCGTTACGACTTGCTGAGGTGCCGGGCGAGCGCGCTGCGGAGTTGCTGGGCGCTGCTCTTGTTGTTCTCCCGGATCGTGCGGAAGAGGGTCGCGCACTCGCTGTCGCCCGCCTGCTCGGCGTCGGCGGCGTACTTCTCGAGCACCTCGACCCCGGTCAGCAGATTGCCCATCGTCGTGACGAGGTTGTATTCCATGTTGGAGATACCGTACTTCTCTTGACCGCTGTCCATCGTTCCCTCCTTGACCGTCGTCGCCGAACTCCTCGGGCGCCCACTGCGCACCGGAGTTCCCTTTCGGGGGTGCCCGGCCCGCACTCTTCCGAGGGTGGGCGCAAGGGTCGTGCCAGCTTAACGCTCCAGTCGAAACCGGGAACGGCACCGTGACCGATATCGCGGAAACAGCGATCAGAACCGGCGGTGGGCATCGTGCCGAGCCTCGCAAGGAATCCATCACCTTTGAGGCGAGAAGGGGTCCTCTACAGGCTTGAAACGTCGGCTACGCGGAGGCAACTTCGCCGGACGCCGGTCCGAGCGGCGGCGGGTCATCCGCGGCCGGGGGGCCGAGCAGGATGGCGGTCACCAAAGTCCCAGGCGCCAGATCCTCGTCACCGGGCGGGATCACCACCAGCGCGTTGGCGCCGACGAACGAGGCGAGCCGCGACGAGGCCTGGCCTCTCGTGGGGGTGGCGACCAGTCGCCCGTCGGCGGCGACGGCGACTCGCGCCCGCTGGTACTCGATCCGGTCGCCGGGGTGAGCGGCGTTCGCCAGCGTCACCGGGACCCGAGGGCGGTCGATCGCGCGCTTGCCGAGCATGACGCCGAGGGCGGGCCGGATGAAGAGCTCGAACGAGACGAGGGCGGAGACGGGATTGCCGGGGACGCCGAAGATCAGGGTTTCGTCGCGGGTGGCGAAGTTGAGCGGTTTGCCCGGCTTCATGAAGACGCGACGGAAGTGGACATCGGCCAGCTCGTCGAGCAGCCCCTTGATCAGGTCGAGCTCGCCCATCGAGACGCCGCCACTGGTGACGACCAC
>JBBSNJ010000552.1:0-3129 GCA_038232775.1 Thermomicrobiales bacterium | reverse complement strand
GTTGGCGGGCGAGCTTGCGGTAGGCGGCGCGCAGCGCCTTCTCGTCGGAGTCGCGGGCGACGCCGAGGGTCTGGTAGTAGTCCTTGAACTGAACGCTCGGCATCGTTCCGGCTCCCGCCTCCAGGTCTGACCGGAAGGGTACACCTTGAGTCCTAACGACGCAAGGTTATTGATGCCGATCCGGGGTAGCGGCCCGGCCGAGGGCCGAGCCGGCGGAGGCGGCGGAACGACCAGACGACGAAGCCGAGGAACCCGACCAGCAACACCAGCACCAGCAGCGGGGCGAAGAGGGCGACGACCGCGGCGACGGCGGCGATTAGGTCTTCGCCGACGCTGACCAGCGGGTTGCCGATGCCGCCGGTGCCGAGGGTGACGGCGGGACGGGCGGTCGCCTTGGCGGCGTGGACGGCACCGGCGGTGACCAACCCGATCAGCATCGCCAGCACCGGATTCAGCCCGCCGGCATCGGCGCCGCCGCCAGGGACGACCGCGGCGCCGGCCGGTGACCCCGCGGCGGCGGTGGCAACGGCCATTGCCAGGACCGCGCCGGCCGCGGGCCGGATCGCCGACTGGACCAAATCGTTGGCGTGGTCGAGACCGGGCACCTTGTCGACGACGACCTCGATCGTCAGAAGGAGGACCACGACGGCGATCGCCCCGGTGGAGGAGAGGAGATCGTAGGGGGGTTCGAGGGTGATCGTGTCCGAGAAGCGATCGGCGAGGGCCAGGACGAGCAGCGGCAGGTAGGCGTTGAGGCCCGCCGGCGCGGCCAGCCCCAATCCGGTCAGCAGCGCGTGCTCCACCCCCGTCCGCCTCCGCCCCGCCCCGTCGCCCCCGCTCTTGGGTCCACGGCGGCGGGAGTATAGCACCGACCGGCCGCGGCTCCCGGCCGCGGCGGCGGCGTCGCGCGGGCGCGGCGCCCGCCGGGCGCGGCCCATCCTGCAGGTCATGGTCAGGAGGAAGTCGGGCCAGGTCCGGAAGTGCCGCCCTCTCCACCGCTGACGGGATCGCTCCTGATCGGTCTCGGTTGCGTGATCGCGCGAGCGTGGGCACTAGCGCCGGGAGGCATGCTGGATGATCCCGCCCGACTCGGCTGCTGTCGGCGGATGCCTACGTCGAGCATGCGGCGGGATGGGCCGTTCCCTCGGGCCGACGGGGCAGAGAGAGCCGACGGGCCGCGTACGGCCGGTGTCTGGTTCCGTCGGGGCGATCTCCGGGTGTCCGCTCAGGTGGCGGCGCCGAGGGCGCGGCTTGGGGGCGGCAGCGGCTGTTCGGGGGCGTGAGAGCGACGGTAGGCTTGGCCGCCGATGTGGCTGGAGAAGAGGCCGGCATAGAGGGCGAGGATCGCGCCCAGGATCAGCGACGGCAGCGTCGTCTCTCCCCAGCCGAGCGCGGCCAGCGCGAGCCCGACGCTCGACTGGGCGAGCTGGAAGAGGGCGATCGCGAAGGCGGCGAGGACGTAGACGCCGAAGTGGCGGCGGACGGTGCCGACGATCGTCGGCAGCCGCAGCCCTTCCTCGATCGACTCCTCGACCGCCGTCCGCGCCAGCGACGGCACGAGCAGGAGGTTGGCCAGGAAGAAGATCGCCGCGCTCGAGGCGATATCGGTCCAGGAGCCGGGGGCAGGGTTCACCCAGCCGCGATCGACCTCGAACCCGACCACCAGGAGGAAACCGACGACGGCCAGACCCGCGATCAGCATGAAGAGGAGGAACCAGGCGATGAACACCACGAAGAAGCGGAACCCTTCGACCAGCATGCCCCGCCAGTCCCGCCAGGCCGGAAGGAGCGTTTGCTCGCCGTCGGCCACGCGGCGGGTGAGCCGCATCCCGTAGCCGCCGCCGACGAGCGCGAAGAGCAGGGCGCCCGCGCCGCCGAGCAGCCGCGCCGGGCCGTCGGCGGCGAACGGCAGGGAGGCGCCGAGCGCGAAGGCCAGCCCCACCAGCAGCGGTCCGAGATTGCGGCGGTCGGCGAAGGGGAAGCGGAGGGCTTGGCCGACGTCCATGGCCGGATTCCAGGTTTCGAAGAGACGAACTCTTTCGCCAGGGAAGCAATTGTGCCAAGTGGCGGAAGATTGGCGGGAGCAAGGGGCCGCCGCCACGCTTGGGGCCCCCCCCCAAGTCGTCTCGGCTGGGCGCGATCGGTGACCCGCTCTCCGCCGAATGCGGATACACTGCGCGCTCGCGATCAGGATTGGCGCTGGCGCCGGTCCTCCGCCCGGGAACTGCTGGGAGGCAGGGAATGGCCACCGACGACGCCGTCGAGGCGATGGCTCCGCAGGAGGTCGCCGCCCCCCTGGGACGGAGCCAGGGGCGGGCGGCGGCGGCGCGGGGGTGGGTGAGCGGCGTCAAAGAGCTGAACATCCTGCTCGCCCTGCTGGCGCTCGGCGTCTTCCTCTCCTTCGCCTCCCCCTTCTTCCTCAGCGCCGACAACCTGCTCGGGGTGGCCCGCGCCTTCTCGCTGACCGCGATCGTGGCGATCGGCCAGACGATGGTGATCATCACCGGCGGCATCGACCTCTCGGTCGGCTCGGTCCTCGCGCTCTCCGGGCTCTCGACCGGGATGCTGCTCGGGGCGGGCTGGCCGCTGCTCCCGGCGGCGATCGCCGGGCTCTTGGTGGGGACGCTGTTCGGATTCGCTAACGGTCTGTTGGTGACGCAGGTCGGGCTCCCCCCCTTCATCGCCACGCTCGGCACCCTGAGCATCGGCCGCGGGCTCGTCTACATCCTGACCCGCGGCTACCCGGTGACGGTGCCGCGGGGGCAGGATACGCTGATCACCATCGGGCAGGGGTACGTCGGGCAGGTGCCGATCCCGGTCATCATCATGCTGGCGATCACGGTGCTGGGGACGGTCTTCCTCGGCCAGTCGACGCTCGGCCGCTACATCTATGCGGTCGGCGGCAACGAGGAAGCGGCCCGGCTGGCGGGGATCAACGTCGGCCGCGTCAAGCTACTGGTCTACACCCTGAGCGGCCTGCTCGCCTCGGTCGCCGGGATCATCCTGCTGGCCCGCCTCGTCTCGGCCCAACCCACGGCCGGGCTCGTTTTCTAGCTGCCGGTGATCGCGTCCGTGATCATCGGCGGCACCAGCCTGATGTGGGGGGAGGGGACGGTGCTCGGGGCGGTG
>JBBSNJ010000551.1:0-3146 GCA_038232775.1 Thermomicrobiales bacterium | reverse complement strand
GGTCGGGGGCGGCCCGGCCCCCTCCCCGGCTTCGAGCGCAAAGAGGGGGGAGACCGCCGCCAGCTGGCGCAGCGGGTCGCCCCCCGACAGCCATCGCCCCTCGCGGCTGACCCCGATCGGGACCACCTCGTAGCGATCGGGTTCGAGCGCCCCGATCACCGTCTCGGCCGACCGGAGCGAGACGTCGTGCTCCGCCGACTGGCCCCCGAACAAGACGGCGACGCGGATCTTGCCGCCCCGCCGCCGTTCGCCCGCATCCGCTGCCATCGCCGATCTCTCCTCCCCCGGCTCCCCCCGGCCCCAGCCGAGCGGCCCGCAGTCGTCAAAGAACCCCCCGCGCCCTCCCGCCCCCGGCCCGGGAGCGACGCGAAGCTCGTCGAAAGTCCCGAAACCGCGGCGACCGGGTGGCCGGCCGTGGCCATCGCCCGCCCGCTGGCTAGGGCTCCCCGAGCTCCTCGATCTCCGGCCGCAGTTCGACCCCGAACCGCTGCCGCACCCGCTCCCGCGCGGTCGCGATCAGCTCCCGGATCTCGGCCGCGCGGGCGCCACCGCCGTTGACGATCCAGTTGGCGTGCTTCGACGAGAAGGCCGCGGCGCCGGCGGCGTGCCCCTTCAGCCCGGCCTCCTCCAACAACCGCCCGGCGTAGTCCCCCGGCGGGTTCGCAAAGGTCGAGCCGCCGCAGGCGCCGCTCGGCTGGGTCCGCTTCCGGAAGGCGGCGTGCTCGTCCGCTAGGCGGACCAGCTCGGCCACGTCCCCCTTGGGCAGCCACGCGATCACCTCGACGACGCTCCACCGCCGGGGCCGCGGCGCCGCCTTGATGATCGTGTGGCGGTAGGCCGCCTCCAGCCACGCCGCCGGCCGCTCCGACGTCTGACCAGTCGTGTTGTCGAAGACGACAACAGACTCCAGGTGGTCCTGCTGCTCGGTACCGTGGGCGCCGGCGTTGTTGACCGTCGCCCCCCCGATCGTCCCCGGCAGCCCCACCCCCCAATCGAGCCCGGCCCAACCCCGCTCGGCCGCGTAGCGCCCCACCCACGAGAGGGGCGCCTGCGCCGCCAGCCGCAGGCGCACGGCCTCCCCCAGATCCTCGACCCGGACCAACCCCTCCGCCCGCTCCCCCGGCGTCCGTGCCAGCACCACCAGACCCCGGATGCCGCCGTCGCCGACGAGCAGGTTGCTGCCGCCGCCGAGCACCGTCACCGGCAGCCCTTCGCCCCGGCCCCAGACGATCGCCGCCACCAGATCGTCCGGCGTCGGCGCCCGCACCAGCAGGTCGGCCGGGCCGCCCACCCGCCAGGAGGTGTGGAGCGACATCGGGGAGTCGCGCAGCAGCTTCAGGCCGGGGCGGTCGGGGATGGTCGGCGCCGCCTTCGTCCCCGACCCTCGGGACGCCCTCCCCCCTCGGCCCCCGCTCCCCCTCGACGACGGGGAGACGGCCGAGCCTCCGGCAACCCGCGCCGCGCCCAAGCTCCCCTCTCCCCCGCCGGGGAGAGGGGCCGGTGGTGAGGGCCGGTCCGGAGCCGGGGCCAAGGGCTGCCGCAGCGCCGCCAGCAGCCGCGGCCCCACCTCCGTCACGCTCCCCGCCCCCAGCGTCAGCACCACGTCCCCCGGCGCGACCAGCCCGAGCAGCCGGGCCGCGGCGTCGGCTGGGTCGGCCGCGGCCAGGCTGCCGGAGAGCAGCGCCCGCAGGTCGTCGGCGCCGACCCCCAGGTCGTCGGTCTCGCGGGCGGCGTAGACGTCGAGGATCATCGTCCGCTCGACCCCGGCGAAGGCGGCGCCGAAAGCCGGCAGCAGCGCCTTCAGCCGGCTGTAGGTGTGGGGCTGGAACACGGCCCAGCGGCGGCGACCGGGGTAGCGCCCGCCGGCCGCCGCCAGCGTCGCCCGCAGCTCGGTCGGGTGGTGGGCGTAGTCGTCGACCACCGTCACGCCCCCGGCTTCCCCCTTGACCTCGAACCGGCGGCCGACCCCCCGGAACGTTCCCAGCGCCTGCGCCGCCGCCCCCGGCTCGTGCCCGAGCGCGACCAGCGCCGCCAGGGCAGCGGTCGCGTTCCGGGCGTTGTGGGCGCCGGGGACCGCCAGCGGCAGGGCGAGCTCGACCCCGTCCGGCCCGGCGACCCGCCAGGCGCCCTCCTCCCCCGAGAGCCGCCAAGCGACCGCTCCGCTTTGGCCGAAAGTGACGACGCGGGCCGGCACCGCGACGTCGGTCCGGGCCAGCAGCCGGACGCAGCCGGGATCGTCACCGGCCAGCACCAGCGTCCCCCCGGGCCGCATCCCGCCGACGAAGCGGGCGAAGGCCGCGTCGTAGGCGTCGAGGTCGGGGAAGAGGTCGGGGTGGTCGTACTCGACGTTGGTGATCACCGCCAGGTCGGGCGCCAGGTGGAGGAACGAGTAATCGTACTCGTCGGCCTCGACCACCATCTCGCGGCCGGCCCCGGGGGCGGCGTTCGCCCCGGTCGCCGTCAGCACGGCGCCGACCGCGTAGGTCGGCTCGGCGCCGAGGGCCAGCAGCGCGGTCGCCAGCATCCCGCTCGTCGTCGACTTGCCGTGGCTGCCGGCGACGGCGACGCCGCGCCGCGCGTTCGCGATCAGCCCGAGCAGCGCCGCCCGCTTCACCACCGCCACCCCGGCCGCCCGCGCCGCCGCCAGCTCCGGGTTTTCCCCCCGCACCGCCGCCGTCACGACGACCAGATCGGCCGCCGCCGCCCCCCCACACGCCTCCCCCCCCTGCCCGACCGCGACCGCCACCCCCTCCGCCGCCAGCGCCGCCGTCTGCTCCGAGGCGACCGCATCGGAGCCGGAGACGCGGTAGCCCCAGGCCCGGAGGATGCGGGCCAGCCCGCTCATCCCGATCCCGCCCACCCCGACGAAGTGGACGCGGGCCGGCGGCGGCGGCAGGGCGAAGCCCGCGGGGTCGCCTCCGCTCACCGGCCCCACCCCCGCCCACCCTGGGCCGACGCGCGGCCTCCACCCAGCCCGGAAACCGGGAGCGACGCCCGCCGGTCGTGGCCGTGGTCGGAGCGCCCGATCTCAACGCCTTCGGTGCCCGAACGCGGGTCCACTCCTTCGCCGCGCCCCCCGCCGGGCCAGCCCAACCCGGCCCCCGCCCCCAACTCCCGGACCGCCTCCCGGAACTGATCGCCCCGGT
>JBBSNJ010000550.1:0-3150 GCA_038232775.1 Thermomicrobiales bacterium | reverse complement strand
CGCCGCGGCGGTGGTGATCGCGCTGCTCGTTCTGGTCGTCCGTCCGGGCGATCTCGCCGGCGCCCTGGTCGGCTTCGCGATCGGCGGCGGAGTAGTCGCCGCGGTCGCGCCGGCGCGCCCCGCCACCTGGGCGATGCTGATGGCCGCCGCCTGGCTCCCCGGCCACATCCTGCTCCGGGTCGCCCTCTCCGTCCTCGCCGGGCAGGCGCGCGTCCGCACCGACCCGCCTCCGACCGCGGCCCTCGTCCCGCTCGCGATGGTCCTGGCCGCCCTCGCCGGCGGACTCCTCGTCGGGCAACTCCGCGCCGGCCGCTCGCCCCAGCGGTCGCGGACCCGGGCCGACGCGCCGGTCGCCTGAGCGCCTGCCCGGCCGATCCCCGTACCCCACTCCATCGCTCGGGAGATGGTACCCTCGGGGTGGCTCATTCACCGCGACTGGAGGCAAGGGTCCGCCGTCGCCCGGCGGGGGGGGACCGTGGCCCTCTGCATCGACTTGGCGATCGCCAAGACCAACAAGTACGCCTCGCGGGAGAGCGGCGATACCGCCGAGGTCGTCGAACGCGCCGGCGGCGGGATCTCCGTGGTCGTCGTCGACGGCCAGGGCTCCGGTCGGGCGGCCAAGCCCTTGAGCTTTATGGTGACGGCTACGGCGGTCGCCCTCCTGCTGGAGGGCGTCCGCGACGGCGCCGTCGCCCGCGCCGCCCACGACGGGCTCTTCGCCTTCCGGCACGGGCAGGTTTCGGCCACCTTCGATCTGCTCTCGGTCGATCTCCGCTCCGGGACACTGGTCGTGACCCGCAACGCGACGACGCCTCTTCTCTTGGACGAGGATGGCGGCTGGCGGGAGCGTCCGCCCGAGGGTGGCCCGATCGGTCTCTACCCGTTGACCCGGCCCGAGGTCTTCGAGCTCCCGCTGGCGGGGGGGCTGGGCGCCGTCGTCGCCACCGATGGCGTCTTCGCCGCCGGGCGACCGCCGACCCCGGACCGGTTCGACCTTTGTACCTTCGCCCGCTCTCTCGCCGACCTCCCGGCCCAAGAGCTGGCGGATCGGCTCTTGGCCGAAGCGGTCCGCCGCGACGGCGGGAAACCGGCGGACGATATGACCGTCGTCGCGCTTCGCCTCCTCGACCACGGCGAGGCGTCGCTGGTCAGGCGGCTCCACCTCCAGGTTCCCCTGCCGTGAGCGTCGGCCGCCGCGGGGAGTCCCCGCCAGATGCCGCCGTCGCCGCTGCCGGGACGCGCGTCCGGGACCGGCATCGGTCGCCACGGCGGTTGGTCGTCGTCGTCGGCCCCTGCGCCTCCGGCAAATCGACCCTCGTCGGCGGGCTCCGCCGCCTCGGCTTCGATGCCGTCGTTTGCGGCCAAGAGCACTCCGACATCCCGACCCTGTGGCGCCACGCCGACCCCGACCTGGTCGTCGCCCTCGACCTCGATCTCCCAACTCTCCGCGCTCGCAGGGACGATGCCTGGCCGGAATGGCTCCTCCTCCTCCAGCGCCGCCGGCTCGCCAACGCGAACGCCGCCGCTCATCTCCGCCTCGATACCTCCCGGCTCGACGCCGAGGCAGTCCTGGCCCGCGTCGCCGCCCGCCTCACTCGGTCCTCCTCCAACCATTCCTGATGCGGAATCCGAGTGAACGCTTCGCCTTCCCGCGGCGGTGGACGGTCCTCACCCCCGATCCCTCTCGCGTTGCGCGGGACAGGGGCAAGGGGGAACCTGGTCGCGGACCGCCGGGGGAACACCCACGATTCGGTCGAGTCCCGTGTTGAGCAACCAGCACGAACCCGACGTTCGGCGGAGACGGAATCGGGGCGAGCGCTTACGCTTCCTGGAAAGAAACCCTCACCCCCCGGCCCCTCTTCCGTGCACGGGAGAGGGGAGACGTTCTCACTCCCGGATGCGGTGCGGTTCGACCGGACTCCGTACCAGTCCCGGCAGCGGGGAGAACGTTGATCGAGCAAAGGGGTCTCGGGACGACCGATCCGGGCTCAATTGGCCGTGAAGCGCTGACCCGGTCGCTCGACCGTCGCTCCCCCGGTCCCCGTCTCCAGCAGCAACCCCCGTTCCCGGCGCAGGACACCGAGCAGCGCCTCCAGCAGCTCGCCGGCGGCGGGTTGCTCCAAGAGGCGCTGGCGCTCCCATGGGTCGAGGGGGAGGCGAACGCAGACGGCGTAGGCCAGCTCCTCGGGCTCCTCCGGCAGCTCCTCGCGCCGGAGCTCGACTCGGTTCGCCCGCTCGAACGCCACCAAGAAGCCCTCGTAGGCGCGCGCCACCTGCCGCGCCTGGGCCCGCAATCGCTCCTGTCGGTCGTCGCCGGCGGGCTCATCGCCCAGCCAATCGACCTCGGCCGTGAGGTACCCGTTCGACCAATCCTCCCCGCCGACCCGGAACCGCCGGCCGCCCCGGACTACGAGGTCGTAGCGCCCATCTGGGTAGCGGCCGGAGCCGACCAGCTCCGCCGCCGTGCCCACCGGGTGGATCGCCGGCTCATCAGACACCTCGCGACCCTGCCGGGTCAGGACCACGCCGAACAGGGGCGACGCCCCTTCGCGATCCCGCATCAGGCGCCGGTAGCGCTCCTCGAACAGGTGCAGCGGCAGCAGCATCCCGGGAAACAGGACGGTGCCCAGCGGAAAGAGGGGGAGTCGCTCGTTCATGCTGCTCCTCGTGCGCGCCACCGCCCCGGGGCGCCGACCGCTCGCCCCCCGGACGCGCGCGTCCGCGGCCACGATGCCTCGCACCCGAAGCGTGGACCGGCCCCAGGCCGCTTGTCAACGGCCGGCGTCGCGCTCCGCCACCGCCGTTTGAGTGGGGGCGTTGCCGTGCCGGATCGCTCCCACTAGAATCCGTGCCATGTCGCGCTCCGATTGCCCCACGTCCGCCCGCGTACTGCTCCTCCCGCTTGCCTTGCTGTTCGGGGCACTGGTGGTGGTTGTGGTCGGCTTCGTCTCCTCCCTCCCGTCGCTGGCCACCTGGACCAGTCCCCCGCCGCCGGTGCTCGGCGCTGCCGGTCTCGCCACGCCGGCGCCCGGACGCGCGGTGGTCATCGAGGCGCCCCCGGTTCCGAATCGGGTCGTCGGTGCCGGCGACCAGACGCTCCGCCTCGCCGGGCCGGTCGCCGGCGATCTCTCCCTCGACCCAGCGGCGGTG
>JBBSNJ010000549.1:0-3156 GCA_038232775.1 Thermomicrobiales bacterium | reverse complement strand
GAGGGCTCGCCGACGGTGGCGATGGTCCAGGCCGGCCAGATCGCGCCCTTGGACGACATCTTCACACCCGAGACGAAGGCCGATTTCCACCCCAACGACCTCAACGCGGCGACGATCGACGGCCAAATCTACGCGATTAAGATGGTCGACGACACCGGCCTGCTCTACTACCGCACGAGCATGCTCGAAGAGGCCGGCGTCCAGCCGCCGACGACGATGGACGAGGTGATCGCCGCCGCCTCGGCCCTCGACACCGGCCGCGTCAAGGGGCTCTTCCTCGGCAACGACGGTGGCATCTCCGCTCTCCTCAACATCGCCCCCTGGTCCGCCGGCGCCGAGTTCCTGGTCGACAACGAGATCGTCTTCGACACCCCCCGCACCGTCCTCGCCTACCAAAAGGTGCGCGAGCTGAACGACTCGGGGGCCCTGCTCGTCGGCGCGCCGACCGACTGGTGGGACCCGTCGGCCCTGACCCAAGGCTTAACCGCGATGCAGTGGACCGGCCTCTGGGCGATGCCTGGCATCCGCGAAGGCATCGGCGACGACTTCGGCATCTCCGCCTGGCCCGCCCTCGACGCCGAGGGCACCCCCGCTACCTTCTGGGGCGGCTGGGCGACGATGGTCAACGCCAAGAGCCCGAACCTCGACGCCGCCAAGCAGTTCGCCAAGTGGCTCTGGATCGACAACACCGCCAACCAGCAGGACTGGAACCTCGCCTACGGCTTCCACGTCCCGCCGCGGCAGAGCGCCGCCGCCTCGGCCGAGCCGCTGCAGAGCTCGCCCGCCTCCGACGCCGTCAAGATCTTCTACGACTACGGCCGGATCCTGCCGCCGCAGTGGACCGCGGCGATGGGGACCACCCTCACCACCGCCCTCTCCAACATCGTCAAGAACAACGCCGACGCCGCGGCCGAGGTGACCGCCGCCGCCGAGGCCTGCCGGCAGGAGCTGCAAAGCCTGCTCGGCGGCTAGCCGCCAGCCGGGCCGCGGCGGTAGTGCGCCGCCGCGGCCCGTACCCACCAGGGCGGGCACAGCGAGTAGGTCGTCCGCCCGGCGGCTGTGCCGCCGTGGGATCGCTCCCCGATCAGCATGGTCGGATCAAGGGGAAGGTCGTCCGGCATGGCAGCCACCGCGGCAGAGATCGCCCCCGCTCGCCCGACGCCGGGTCGCAGCCGGCAGCGGCGCGAGGCGACGATCGCCTTCTGGCTCTTTGTCGCGCCGCTCCTGCTTGGCCTCCTCGTCTTCACCTTCTTGCCGATCGTCTGGGGCTTCCTGATCAGCCTCTCGCGGGCGCGCAACACCGTCAGCATCGGCGACTTCGTCGGCCTCGACAACTACGCGGCGATCCTCGCCGACCGGGAGTTCCGCCGCTCCCTGGTGACGATCCTGATCTTCACCGCCTTCATCGTCCCCCTCACCTACGCGGTCGCCCTCGGCCTGGCGATGCTGATCAACGGGGCGGGTTGGGGACGCGGCATCTTCCGCACCGCCTTCTTCATCCCAACCGCGATCTCCTACGTCGTCGCCTCCCTCGTCTGGCGGATGAGCCTCTTCAACGGTCTCCCCTCCGGCGTCGCCAACATCGCCCTCTTCGAGTGGTTCGGTGTCGAGCGCCCGATCTCCTGGATCGCCAGCCCCAGCCCCCCCTGGTACTGGTTGGTGCTGGTCACCGTTCGCCTCTGGCTGCAAGTCGGCTTCTACATGATCATCTTCATCGCCGGCCTGCAGGAGATCCCGCGCTCGCTCTACGAAGCCGCCTTCGTCGACGGCGCCCGCACCGGCTGGACCACCTTCCGCGACATCACCCTACCGATGCTGCGGAACACCTCGATCGCGGTCCTCCTGCTCCTCTTCATCAACGCCTTCCAGGCGTTAGACGAATTCTTCAACATCCTCGGCGGCACCGCCGCCACCCAGGGGAACCGCGGCCTCGCCCGGCCGCCCCTCGTCTACCTCTATCAGGTCGCCTTCAACGACGCCGACTACGGCCGCGGCTCCGCCGGCGCCTTCATCCTGACCGCCTTGATCGTCGCCGTCACCCTGATCCAGGGACGCATCTTCGGCTTCGGCCGCTCGACGTAACCGGTTCCCCGAGCCGGCGGCAGCGGCGGGGAGCGGGACGAGCGGTGAAGCGGGTTCGCCGCTGAGGGAGGAAGGCGATGGGAACGGCGACGAGCGTGCTCGAGCGGGCGCGGCCGGTCTCGGTCCCGGCGCGGCGCCAAGGGGCGCGCCTCCCGGTCGGCCAGATCGGGCGCTACGCGCTGCTGATCGCGCTCGCCGTCCTCTTTCTGTTCCCCTTCTACTTGATGCTCCGCAACGCCCTGATGACCCAAGCCGAGCTCTCCGCCTTCGAGTGGTCGTGGTGGCCGGCCGACCCCCAGTGGCAGAACCTGCGGCTCTTGTTCAACGACCGCACCGCGCCGATGGGGAGCGGGCTGCGCAACTCCGCCTTCATCGCCATCGTCAACCTGCTCCTGCAGACCCTCTTCGCCTCGATGGCCGGCTACGCCCTGGCCCGGATCCCGGTCCGCGGCCGGAACCTCGTCTTCTTCGTCATCCTGACGACCTTGATGGTCCCCAGCGCCGTCACCTTCGTCCCCAGCTACGTCGTCGTCGCCAACCTGGGGATGGTCAACACCCTGTGGGGGATCGTCATCCCCGGCCTCTTCAACGCCTTCGCCACCTTCCTCTTCCGCCAGTTCTACCTCGACTTCCCGGTCGAGATCGAAGAGGCCGGGCGGCTCGACGGCCTGGGGTACATGGGCATCTACTGGCGGCTGCTGCTGCCGAACTCGCTCGGCATCCTGATGGCGCTCGGCGTCCTCAGCTTCATCAATAGTTGGAACGCCTTCCTCTGGCCGCTGGTGATCGGCCGCAGCCCGTCGAGCTGGACCGTCCAAGTTGTCCTCTCGACCTTCCTCAACGCCCAGACCCTCAACCTGCCGATGCTCTTCATGGGCGCCGTCGTCGGCGCGCTCCCGTTGGTCGTCGTCTTCCTCGTCATGCAGCGCTACATCGTCGAGGGGGTCCGGCTGTCGGGCATCAAGGGGTAGAGGTCAGTGGGGGGTGGCGAGGCTCGGGCCTCGGCAGCGGTTCCACCTCCGGGTGAGGATGCCCCGACCAAGAATCGCGGGCTGGTTCGATGGTCTGCTTCGG
>JBBSNJ010000548.1:0-3156 GCA_038232775.1 Thermomicrobiales bacterium | reverse complement strand
GCTCGACGAGGAGACGCTGGCGGCGGTCTGCGCCGAGGCGGAGCGAGCGGGGGTCGTGGGGGTCGCGAACGCCAACTGCCCGGGGCAGACGGTCATCTCCGGCGAGCTGCGGGCGCTGCAGCAGGCGATGGAGCTGGCGAAGGAGCGGGGCGCCCAGCGGGTGGCCCAACTCCGGATCACGATCGCCTCCCATTCGCCGCTGATGGCCAAAGCATCTGGGCAACTCGGCGAGCTGCTGACGAAGCTGCCGCTGCGGCCGCCCCAGGTGCCGGTGGTGGCCAACGTGACCGGCCGGGCGATCACGACCGTCGAGGAAGTGCGGCAGGAGTTGGCGCACCACGTCGAGCGGCCGGTGAACTGGACCCGCTCGGTCCGGGAGATGGTCAACACCGGGGCAGTGACGTTCGTCGAAGTCGGCCCCGGCGAAGTCCTCTCCGGTTTGATTCGGCGGGTCAGCCGCGACGTGACGACCCTCAATCTGCGCGACCTCGGTTTGCCGACCGATGTCCGACCGGCGACGAAGCGAGAGACGGCGTCGAGTCGGGCGCCTCGGTCGGGCTGAGCGGTAACTGCCGCCGCGGACGCGACGAGCGGCGTTCCCCGGCGGGGCGGTCGCGGGCCGGCGGCGCGACCGGGACAAGGGAGCGGGCGGTGAATCGGGTGGTGGTGACCGGGATCGGCGCGATGACTCCGCTCGGGATCGGGGTCGACGCGCTCTGGGAGGGGTTGGTCGCCGGCCGCTCCGGCATTCGCCCGATCAGCGGCTTCGACGCCTCCGATCTGCCGGTCCGGATCGCCGGGGAGGTCCCCGGCTTCGTGCCGGGGGACCACATCAATGCCAAGGCAGCGCGGCGGATGGACCGCTTCTCCCAGTTCGCGGTCGCCGCGGCGCGCGAGGCGCTGGAGCGCTCCCGGCTGATGATCGACGACGGCAACCGGGAGCGGGTCGCGGTCGTCGTCAACACCGGCGGCGGCGGCATCTGGACGATCGAGCAGAACGTGATCACGATGCGGGAGCAGGGGCCCGGCCGCGTCAGCCCCTTCCTGATCCCGATGTTTGCCCCCAACATGGCCAGCTCCCAGGTCTCGATCGCGTTCGGCGTGACCGGGCCGACCCTGACCTCGGTCGCGGCCTGCGCGGCCGGGGTGCAGGCGTTCGTCGACGCCGTCCATCTGCTCGAGCGGGGGGACGCCGACGTCGCGATCACCGGTGGCACCGAGGCGGCGATCACGCCGGTCGCGATCTCGTCGCTGGCGAACATGGGGGCGCTTTCGAAGCGCAACGAGGATCCGGAGCGGGCCAGTCGCCCGTTCGCCGCCTGGCGGGACGGCTTCGTCTTCGGCGAGGGCGCGGGGGTGGTGATCCTCGAGACGGAGGAGCACGCCGCCCGCCGCGACGCGCCGGTGATCTGCCGGGCTCTGGGCGGTTCCTACACCTCGGACGCCTATCACCTGACGGCGCCCGACCCGGGCGGCACCGGCGCGGCGCGTGCCATGCGGCAGGCGCTGGCGCGGGCCGGGCTCGCGCCGTCGGCGATTGACTACGTGGCGGCCCACGCGACCTCGACCCTGATCGGCGACATCGCCGAGACGAAGGCGATCAAGCAGGCGTTCGGGGACCACGCCGGGCGGTTGGCGGTCTCGGCCAACAAGTCGATGGTCGGGCACCTGCTGGGCGCCGCCGGGGCGGTGTCGTCGCTCGCCTGCATCTTGGCGATCCGGGACGGGGTGGTGCCGCCGACGATCAACCTCGAGACTCCTGACCCGGCGTGCGACCTCGACTACGTGCCGAACGAGGCGCGGCGGATGCCGGTGGGGGCAGCGGTGGCCAACGGCTTCGGCTTCGGCGGGCAGAATGCCTGCGCGGTGTTCGAGCGCGCCTGATCGCCGCCGAGGGGTGCTCCGTCTCGGGCTTCCGGGGACGACCGCGACCTGGAACGCCTTCCGATCGAATAGTCCGTCGCGGTAACCCGCAAGTGGCAGGAGTCGTGAGGCGCGGGCGGCTGATCCTGGTCTTGCCAAATCGTGCGGGAGCATTGTCCCCTCCGCTGGTTCGGTGACCGGTGGGGTCGGTGGTCGGCGCGCGGCCGCCGGGCGCGGCAAGCGTCGAACCGTTCAATGACCGGAGGCGGGACAGGCTCCCCGCTCCGGTGCGCGGGAGAGGAGCCGGGGGTGAAAGCCCCGGGGGGAGGTGGAAGCATCCACCCGGACTTCCGGTCACCCGTCGAGCCCGCGGGCGATCCGCTCGGCGGTCGCCTTGTCGCCGGGGGCCAACTCGCCGTCGATCACCAGCTCCCGTAGGTGGTCCTTGACGTGCTTGATCCAGATGCCGGGGCCACGTCCGAAGAGGGCCATCAGCTCGTCGCCGTCGAGCGGGCTGTGGAGTTTGGCGAGGTCGGCTTCGGCCTGAAGGCGGTCGAAGTGGGCGCGGAGGCCGGCGACGCGGGCGGCGGCGAGGCGACGCTTCTCCTCACGACCGGAGGTGACATCGGCGGCAGCCAGGTCGAGTAGATCGCGCCACTGGTCGCCGGCGTCGAGGGCCAGGCGGCGGACGGCGCTGTCGTTCCAGGTCTCGTCGTAGGTCGTTGGCCGGCCGTGGAGCTCGACCAGCCGGCGGACCGCGTTCTGGGTCGCCTTGTCGGCTTTGAGCTGGCGGAGGAGCCGGGCGGCGAGGTCCGCACCCCGCGTCTCGTGCCCGAAGAAGTGGACCTCGCCGGAGGGATCGACGCCGCGGGTCATCGGCTTGGCGGCGTCATGGAGGAGGGCCGCCCAGCGGACGGCGGGCCGGGAGGGTGCCTGCCGCACGACCTGCTTGGTGTGCTCCCAGAGCTCCTTCTCGCGATGGCGGCGACCGGAGCCGCGCCCCGCCTCGGCCGCGAGCGGGGTCAGCTCGGGGAGGGCGATCGGGAGCAGCCCGGTGCGGAGGAGCACGTCGAGGCCATGCTCGACGTAGTCGCCCAGGAGAAGCTTGTCGAGCTCGGTCAAGACGCGCTCCTGACTGACGCGGGACAAGCTGGACGCCCGGCGGGTCATCGCTGCCTCAGTCTCCGGGTCGAGCCGGAACCCGAGCTGGGCGACGAAACGGGCGGCGCGGAGGAGGCGGAGCGGGTCTTCCTCGAAACGCCGGTCGGGGTCGCCGACGGCGCGGAGGAGGGC
>JBBSNJ010000547.1:0-3184 GCA_038232775.1 Thermomicrobiales bacterium | reverse complement strand
CGGGCAGGGGTCGAGGGGGAGCGGATCGGACGCAAGGGAGCCCGGCGATTGCTCGCCGGGCTCCCTTTGTCCCTCGTGGTCCGGACTTGCTTCGGAGAAGCGCCGAGGAGCGGATTAGGAGGTCGGCGTGGCGTCGGCGGCCCCAGCGCCCATCAGATCCTCGGCCAGGTAGACAGCGACCTCGGTCTGGTCACCCATGCCCTCGAGGGTGGCGACTCCGGAGATGCCAGAGTCGTTGAGGTCGCGCAGGCCGATGACCAAGGTGCCTCCCTCGTCCATGCCCGGTCCGGTCATCACGGCACCGCCGATGTCGCCGCAGGCGATGTACGTCCCGATCTCCTCCTCGGAGAGGTGGAAGTTGATGGCGTGCTCGTCGGCCAGGATGTCTTCGAGCGAGACGTCCACCGTCGTCAAACTGGTGGCGACGGGCACCCGATCTTCGGAGCCCATCATCTCACCCATCTCCATCTCGGAGGTGCCGGCCTCGGGGGAACCCGACATCATCCCGCCGAGGCTGGCGTTCCCGAGCGGGAAGACGACGTCGCCGAGATCGTCGCAGCTCCCGGCGTGGATATGGCCGGGGTAATCTCCCTCGTGGACGGCATCGACCCCGAACGGGGCGAGAGCCAGGGTGGCGGCGAGGGCCGCGGTCGGCGCGGCAAGTTTGAGCAGTCGAGATCCTGTCAAAGCCATGAACGTCTCCTTGGATCGATAGTCCTTGACCGCCGCCCAATCGCGGCAGTCGCGCCGACGCCGGGCGCTACCAACGCGCAAAGAAGAACGTCTCCCCACCCCGAAGGTCGGAGATTGGCTGCCCCTCATTCGAACGCGATTCCCCAACGATCGACACGCTTTGGCCTCGCATGCCAGGGGCCTACATCGCTCCATTCTGTAGTGAGCACCACTTCTGCGAGCGTGGATGATCGCTCCTGGCCCGCGGTGCCCAGCCCCAGTGGGCTCGGTGGAGTCGGCCGGGGGGGCAGACCCGAGGCGGGAGACCAAAGGGTAATCCCCTGGTTTCCGTAGCAACGGGCAGGACGAGGCGGAGTCGGGCCGCGGTTCGCTGGCGGAGCGGTGGTTCGGCACCGGCGTCGGCGTCGTGGCTCGGGCGATGACGAGAGCTCCTGGATCAGTCCGTCGTCGTTGGCCAGGAGCGGAGTGCCAAGGTCGCTGTGCGATGATGCCCGCCCGGGTGGCTGGGAGGGTTGGCAACAGCTCATGATGATCACGATCGCCCAGGGGAAGGTCTCCTGGAGCGGCCTGATACGAAGTTCGGTTGCACCGTTCCGCAGCCGCCAGCGGGATAAGCTTCCCTCTCCCGGGACCGGGGGAAGGGGTCGGGGGTGGGAGCATCTCTCCGGGTAGCCGAAGTCATGACCCGACGTTCGTCTGACACATTGGCCGGCTTCTCCTCGCGCCGCCCCCGGGGAGTCGAGGCGGAGCCGGGCGAGGGAATCGAGACCAGCGCGCCGGCTCAGCCTTCGCGACCGAGGCCCGTGCGAGTCGTCCCGGCCGGGCTGATCTCGCCGGGCATCGCCGTCCTCGGGCGGGAGCGGTTCGGGAAGAAAGGACAATACCGGTGAAGATCGCGATCACGGACCTGAAGTGCGCGGTCATCGGCGACAGCCCGGTGGTGCGGATCGCCACCGACCAGGGGATCAGCGGCTGGGGCCAGGTCGAGCGCTACAAGCCCTACCTGAAGTGGCCGGTGCTCCACCTGCGGGAGGCGGTGGTCGGCCAAGACCCGACCGACGTCGAGCGGGTGATGGCCAGAATCCGGCACCGCGGCGGCTTCAAGCCCTGGGGGAGCGCCGTCAGCGCGGTCGAGATGGCGCTCTGGGACGTCGCCGGCAAGGCGGCCGGGTTGCCGGTCCACAAGCTGCTCGGCGGCAAGGTGCGCGACAAGGTCCGCGTCTACAACGGGGCCGTCCGCTCGCCGCTGACGGCCTGGGAGCCGGAGGACTTCGCCGCGAACATCGCGGAGCAAAAGGCGGCGCCGCAGGGGTTCACGATCATCAAGCAGGCGATCGCCTTCCACGGCCGGATGGCGCGCGAGGTGCCGGGGTTCCACTACGGCGAGGCGGGCGACAGTCCCCTGAGCGGCTACCTGACGCGCGGCCTGCTGACGGAGAAGGGGCTCCAGCACGTCGTCGCCTGCGTCGCGGCGATGAAGGGCGTGCTCGGGGACGAGGTCGGCCTGGCGCTCGACTGCGGGCCGGGCTGGACGGTGCCGGACGCGATCCGCCTGGCCAAGGCGCTCGAGGGGATGCACCTCCTCTGGCTCGAGGACCTGATCACCGGCGACTACACCCCCTACGTCCGGGCCGAGGTCTACCAGGAGCTGACGCGGGCGAGCACGACCCCGATCCACACCGGAGAGCAAATCTACCTGCGGCAGAACTTCGTCGAGCTGATCGAGGGGCGGGCGGTCGACGTCGTCGGCCCCGACCCGTGCGACGTCGGCGGCATCGCCGAGCTGAAGTGGGTGGCCGAGTACGCCGACTTGCACGGCATCCTGATGGCGCCGCACGGCACCGGGAACGGGGTGCTCGGGCTGGCGGCGCTGGTCCAGGTCAGCGCCACGCTGCCCGGCAACTTCGTCGCCTTCGAGTACCCGGTCGGCACGCCCGACTGGTGGTACCAGATCGTCGAGGGGCTGCCCGACCCGATCGTCAACGACGGCTTCATCGACGTCTTCGAGCGGCCGGGGATGGGCGTCGACCTGATCCCGGAGGCGGCGGCGGCCTACCTGACGGAGGAGGACCGGGGGTTCTTCGAGTAGGCATCGCTCCTCATGCTTAGGCCGGCTCCAATGCCATGGGCCTACGATTGGTGAGCGGAGGTCGGCGGGAGACACCCCGGGGCAGCAGCGACGAAACAGGTCATCGGTCGGACGATGCTGGGGGTAAACCGGGGAAAGACGGGCTGGCCACGATCGACCCCGTCTCGGGAGCGGCCACGATGGGCAGAAGTGCACGAATGATCCAGAAGGTTGAGCTTTCGGCGGTCGGCGACCGGGTCGCGGCGAAGGGGGCGTCGCGGTGGCGGCCCTCGTCTCGGCGGTCGATCTGGAGCGCTCGGCCCGCCTCGACCTTGAGCGGAACGAGCGATTCCGGGTGATCGACGAGTCGCGGCGGGCGTTCCGAGACGTAACCGCGGAGGAGGTCGACTGGGAAGCCGATCG
>JBBSNJ010000546.1:0-3187 GCA_038232775.1 Thermomicrobiales bacterium | reverse complement strand
GTAGTCAGTAGTCAGTGCGGCGCTCAGCATCGGATGGTCGTCTGTCTGGCGCCTGGCGTCTGCCGTCTGGCGGTTCGTTTTCCGCGTCCAGCGGCCGGAACCGAGGCGGGGATGGTAGACTCCCCGGCCTAGGCGGACGGTCACGTCCGCGCCGCACCCCGTGGGGATGGGGTGGGCGGAGTCGATCGAGGGGGAGGCACCGCATGCGCAAGCAGGACTTGATTCGGGCCGTCGCGCAGGAGACCAAGCAGTCGGAATCGCAGGCCTCAGCCTCCGTCAACGCCGTCCTCAAGACGATCGAGGACGCGCTCGCCCAGGGCGAGGAGGTCAACATCAGCGGCTTCGGCGCCTTCCGCGTCGTCGAGCGCGCCGCCCGCGAGGGGCGCAATCCCCGCACTGGCACCAGCATGACGATCGGGCCGCGCAAGAGCCCGGCCTTCCGCGCCGGCACGGGCCTCAAGCGCGCCGTCGAGGGAGACACGGCCGCCGGCTAGCCACCGGGGCCAGTGGTCGGATGTCGAGCTGAGAGACGGTTGCCGCGGGGCCGGGCGACAGGGCGACCCGTGGATCGGCTGGCGCTCCGACCCTGGTTGATCGGTGTCGAGTTCCGCGGAGGGGAGCGATGGCCGTCACCCTGCCCACCAAGGCGCCCGGCACCTGGCGCTACGAGGACCTGTTCGACCTGCCGGACGACGGCCGCCGTTGGGAGATCATCGACGGGGAGCTCTACGAGTTGCCGGCAGCCAACCTCGCCCACGGCAACGCCGTGATGAACCTCATCGCGCTCTTGCTGCCGGCGATGGCGGCGTTGGGCGGGCGCATCTTCACGGCGCCGGTTGATGTCTTCTTCCCTGGTGCCGATCCCGTCCAACCCGATATTCTCCTCGTGCTGCCGACCCGGCTCGGCGTGCTCGAGGAGCGTGGCGTCGAGGGACCACCAGACCTTGCGGTCGAGGTCGTCAGCCCGTCCAACCGCCGCCACGACCGGGTCCGCAAGCTCGACCTCTACGCCCGCGGCGGCATCCGCGAGTACTGGCTGGTCGACCCCGAGGCCGCCACGGTCGAGGTCCTGACCCTGATCGAGGGGGCCTACCGCCGTCATGTCCTGGCTGCCGGCACGGACCCCGTGACCTCGCCCCTCCTCCCGGAACTCTCCTTCCCGGCCGCGGTCGTCTTCGCCGCCGAGCTGCCCCGATAGCCGCCTCCGAGCCCGACGAGAACGCCGCTGGCACGAGCCCGACCGCGACGCCGGTCCGGCCCGCGCCGGCGGCGGTCTACGCTGAGCGCCGCGATCGCTTCGCGGCCGAGCGGGATGGCCTGACCGCGCGCTGGAACCGCGTCGCCAATCTCCGGCTGCTCCTGTTCGTCGCAGGCGCGGCGGTGGCTGCCTGGGGCGTCTGGCGACGGGTGCCGGAGGCGTTTCTGGTCGCGGCCCTGCTGCTCGTCGGCTTCGCCGCCCTCGCCGTCCACCACAACCGGCTCGGTCGCCGCCGCCGACGCGTCGCCACCTTGGTCGAGATCAACGAGGAGGCGGGCCGGCGTCTCGCCCGCGACTGGGACGCCCTCCCCCCTCGCCACGACCCCCAACCCCCACCCGACCACCCGTTCGCCGCCGACCTCGATCTCTTCGGCCCCGCCTCGCTCGCCCAGCTCCTCGGCACCGTCGCCACCCCGATGGGCGACGCGACCCTCCGCGCCTGGCTCCTCGCCCCGGCCGACCCCGAGACCGTCCGCGGGCGCCAAGCCGCCGCCCTCGACCTGGCGCCCCGCCTCGACCTCCGGCAGGAGTTGGAGCTGCGCGGTCGCCTCGGCGCCGCCGACCGGGCCGACGTCGACCCCTTCCTCGCCTGGGCAGAGGGGGAGCGCTGGCTCGCACGCCACCCCTGGCTCCGGCTCGCGAGTTGGGTCGGGCCGGCCCTCGTCCTCCTGCTGGCGGCGGCCCAGGCCGTGGGCCTCCTCGACCGTCCCTACTGGGCGCTCCCCCTCGCCGCCAACCTCCTCCTCGCCGGAACCGCCGGCCGGCCGGCCAATGGCCTGATCGCGGCCGTCGCCGATCACCACCGCGCCCTCCTCGGCTACGCCGATGGGCTCGACCTCGTCGCCACGAACGACGTCGCCGCGCCCCTCCTTCGCCGCCTCCGCTCCGACCTCGCCGCCGAGGGTACGGTCGCCCCCGAGCTGCTGCGCCGGCTCGGCCGCCTCGCCGCCTGGGTGATACCCCCCAGCTCGCTCCTCTACTTCCCGATCCAGGGGCTGACCCTCTGGGATCTCCACGTCCTCGCTGGGATGGAGCGCTGGCAGGGGTCCGCCGGCGGCCAAGCCCGCCACTGGCTGGCGGTCCTCGGGGAGGTCGAGGCGCTCTCGGCCCTCGCCGGCCTCGCCCACGACCACCCGACCTGGGCCTTCCCCGATCTCGACCCGGCCGCCGCCGCGCTCGACGCCACCGCCCTCGCCCACCCGCTCCTCGCCGACGGCGCGCTCGTCGCCAACGACGTCGTCGTCGGCCCGGTCGGCAGCTTCTTGCTCGTCACCGGCTCGAACATGTCGGGCAAGAGCACCCTGCTGCGGGCGATCGGGATCAACACGGTGCTTGCCGGCGCCGGCGGCCCCGTCTGCGCCGGCGCGATGCGGCTGCCGCCGGTTGCGCTCTGGACCAGCGTCCGGGTCGAGGACTCGCTCGCCCGCGGCGTCTCCCTCTTCATGGCCGAGCTGCAGCGGCTGAAGCTGGTCGTCGACGCCGCCCGCCGCGCCCAGGCCACCGGCGGGCCGCCCGTCCTCTACCTGCTCGACGAGATCCTGCACGGGACGAACACGGCCGAGCGCCAGATCGCGGCCCGCCGGATCATCGCCCACCTGATCGAGCTCGGCGCCCTCGGCGCGGTCTCGACCCACGACCTGGCCTTGGCCGACGCGCCGGAGCTGGCCGACCGCGCCCGCTCCGTCCACTTCGCCGACACGGTCGGCACCGGCCCCAGCGCCCCCCCGATCTCGTTCGACTACCGCCTCCGGCCGGGTGTTGCCACCACCACCAACGCCCTGCGCCTGATGGAGCTGGTCGGGCTCGACGTCGATCCGGAGATCGGTGCCGGTCGGGCCGAGGCCGCGGCGGCGGTGCCGACGACGTGAGGCGGCGCATCTGATACGGAAGCCCGGAGAACCCTTCGCGTTCCCGCGGCGGCAGCCGGCC
>JBBSNJ010000545.1:0-3201 GCA_038232775.1 Thermomicrobiales bacterium | reverse complement strand
CACCGCCGCAGTCGGCACCGACCGCCGGATCGCAGCCGTCGCCGGCGTCGTCGACGCACTCGTAGCCGGCGGGGCACTGGATACCGGCGAAGCCGCCGCAGAAGCGCCCCGTCCAGTCGGTTCCATCGTAGTAGCTCTGGGCGCCGGCCCGCCCCCGATCCCAGCCGAGGGCCGCCAGCGCCCCTCCCGCCAGACCCGCCAAGACCCGCCGCCGCGAGGTCCCGCCCGCCATCGCCCGCGCCAGGCGGTCGAATCGTCGCTGGTCCATCGTGCTCCCCTCTCCCGGTCGCCGGTCCCGCCGTATTGCCGGCCCGGCCGGTCCTCATAATCTCCGCCGGCGGATCAGCGTCCCGCTGCTACCGGCTAGAACGCTCGCCCCCGGCGCTCGGTTCCGGAGTGCGAACGCCGCGAACGGCGCCGTCCGGGCCGCGGCTGCCGGCCGGCGTCCGGACATCGGGCGACCGCTGTCCGGACAGCCAGCGTCCGGACAGCCAGCGGCCGGTGCGGGGGCCGATGGTATACTCAACGCCCGGTCGACGTCCGCGGGGGGCGGTGGCGACTGGCGTCTCCGTGCCTCCGGCGGCTCCTGCAGCTTGCATCCTGCTCTGTCCGTGGAAGGGGGACGTTCTGCGCGCGTGGCGAACGTGGCTCCGGCCCGGGATGTCCATCAAGCGGTGGATGGTTCTCTTTTTGTTCGGCGTCGTCCTGGCCGGCCTGGCCGGGTCGATGGCGCTGACCTACGGCTACCGTCTGCTCGTGGTCCCGCCCTGGGCGACCGACCTGGTGCGGGTGGCGACGCTCCAGTTCCTGCCCCGCGTGGTCCGCTTCGGTCTGGTCGTCGTCGCCGGCTTCGCCTGCCTGGGGGTCGGATTCTGGCGGCTCAGCCGGTCGCTGACCGGGCCGCTGCTCCTCTCCGCGGCCTCGGACAAGGGGCTCGCCCAGATCGTCGCCGAGCACCGCTTCGGCCCCCGGCGGCCGACCCTGAGCGTGGTCGCGCTCGGCGGCGGCACCGGCCTCTCCTCCCTCCTGCGCGGTCTGAAGCGGCACGACGGGGTGGCGATCACGGCGATCGTCACCGTCGCCGACGACGGCGGCAGCACCGGCCGCATCCGCTCCGAGTTCGACCTGCCGGCGCCCGGCGACATCCGCAACTGCTTGGTCGCCCTCGCCGACGACGAGTCGTTGATCGGGCGTCTCTTCCAGCACCGCTTCGAGGCCGCCGGCTCCGACCTCAGCGGGCACTCCTTCGGCAACCTCTTCATCACGGCGCTGACCCAGGTGACCGGCAGCTTCGAGCAGGCGGTGATCGAGTCGGCCAGCGTGCTCGCGATCCGGGGCCGCGTCCTCCCCTCGACGACCGAGAACGTCACCCTCTCGGCCGAGTTGGTCGACGGCACGATCGTCCGCGGGGAGTCGCGCATCCCCTCGAAGCAGGCCCCGATCAAGCGCGTCTACCTGGAGCCGGCCCGGCCGCCGGCCTACGACCCGGCGCTGGCCGCGATCCACAACGCCGATCTGGTGATCCTCGGCCCCGGCAGCCTCTACACCAGCGTCCTGCCGAACCTGCTGGTCGACGGCGTGACGCACGCCATCCGCTGGACGCGCGGCAGCGTCGTCTACGTCTGCAACGTCGCCACCCAACCGGGCGAGACCGATCACTTCGACGCGGCCGACCACGTCCGGGCCGTGATCGACCAACTCGGACCCGACGTGCTCGACGGCGTGCTGGTCAACAGCAACCCGGCCGCGGCGGCGGCGATCGGCCCCGACCTCCCGATCGAGCCGGTCCTGCCGGGTGGGATCGAGCGCCTCGGCGGCCGGTTGCCGGTCATCGCCCGCGACGTCGTCAGCGACCGTAATCCCCTCCGCCACGACCCCGACAAGCTGGCGGCGGCGTTGATCGCGGTCGCCCGCGGCGCGGCCCCCGCGCCCGCGCCGCGGTTGGTCGCCCAGCGGTTCGCTCCGGGCCGGACGGCCGCTGCCCCGAACGGCGCCCGGCCAGCCACGGCGGCGCCGGTTCGGCAGCGCCAATCGGGGTAATCTTCCCCCGGACCGACCGGCGCGGCGGACTCCCCTCGGTGCCCTGCCGCGCCCCCCGGCCCCGCCGACCCGGCGATCCGGCGACCCGGCGACCGCGGGCGGTGCCGGCGGCGGACGACCGTCTCGGTGCCGCTCGGAACCCCGACCAACGCCAGCTCAGCAGCCAAAGGAGGACGTCCCATGGCCTACCGCGTCGCGATCAACGGGTTCGGACGCATCGGGCGCCAGGTCTTCAAGGCGATCGACCAGGGCGGCTTCGACGACCTGTTCGAGGTCGTCGCGGTCAACGACCTGACCAGCCCCGACGCCCTCGCCCACCTGCTGACCTACGATTCGACCTATGGCCGCTGGGACGCCGAGATCGCGGCGACCGAGACGGGCATCCGGGTCAACGACCGGGAGGTCAAGGTCTTCGCCGAGAAGAACCCGGCCGACTTGCCCTGGGACGACGAGGAGGTCGACGTCGTCGTCGAGTCGACCGGGCGCTTCACCGAAGCCAAGAAGGCGGAGGCCCACATCGACGCCGGGGCCGAGAAGGTGATTATCTCCGCCCCGGCCAAGGGGGAGGACGTCACGATCGTCCTCGGCGTCAACGACGCGGCCTACGATCCGGCCCGGCACGACATTCTCTCGAACGCCTCCTGCACCACCAACTGCCTGGCGCCGGTGGCGAAGGTGATCCTCGACCGCTTCGGCGTCAAGCGCGGCTTGATGACGACCGTCCACTCCTACACCAGCGACCAGGTCCTGCTCGACGGGCCGCACAAGGACCTCCGCCGCGCCCGCGCCGCCGGTCTCAACATCGTGCCGACCTCGACCGGCGCCGCCCGCGCCCTCTCGCTCGTCATCCCGGAGCTGAAGGGGAAGTTCGACGGTTTCGCGCTCCGGGTGCCGACGCCGACCGTCTCGATCATCGACTTCGTCGTCGAGACCGAGCGCCGAACCACGGTCGACGAGATCAACGGCGCCTTCCAGGAGGCAGCCGCGAGCGAGGCGATGCAGGGCATCCTCGGCTACAGCGACGCGCCGCTCGTGTCGTCCGACTTCCGCCACGACTCCCGCTCCGCGATCGTCGATGGGCTGTCGACGATGGTGATGGACGGCAGCTTGATCAAGGTGATCGCCTGGTACGACAACGAGTGGGGCTACTCCTGCCGGGTG
>JBBSNJ010000544.1:0-3203 GCA_038232775.1 Thermomicrobiales bacterium | reverse complement strand
CCTCGGGGAGGAGCTCGGCGGGCGCGCAACCGAGCGCCGCCGCCAGCGCCAGCAGCGACGGCAGCGACGGCAGCCGCGCCCCCGCCTCCCACCGGCAGACGGTGCTCCGCTCGTGCCCGATCAAGGCGGCGAGCCCGGCCTGGCTCAGCCCCCGCCGCCGCCGCCGCACCCGGACCCGGCCGCCGACCACGCGCGCCAAGTCGGCCGCTCCCTCGCCGCGCCGCCCGGACCCCGCCGCGCCCGCCCCCCCGGCCTCCGCCCCGAGGGCGCTCATCCCGTCCTCCACACTGCCCCCCCTCCACGCCGCAACCCGGCCGAACGCCGCGGTCTCCACTCCGCCCCCGCGCCCACTTCAGGGCCGACGTCACCCGCCCGACGCCCCGCGCCCCCCAAAGCCGTCCCGACGGACGGAGAAGGCACGGGGCCGGGAACCTTCCCCCGTCGCCGGCCGCAACGCCGCCGTATCCCGACTCGATCGAACCGCCGCGATCACCCGGCCCGGTCACCAACCGAGGTCTCGCCCCCCCTCGCTCCCGGACGGTTTCGGTTCCGGCCCGGAGCAGCAGGTTCGCGCCGGCGATCCTTGGGGATCCCGGCGACGAGCGCCGTGGCGCCTGGCGGCCGGAGCGGGGGTCCGGTCCGGTGCGCGGCCCCCGCGCGGCCCCGACCGCCCCGCGCGGGGGCCAGTACCCACACCGTCCGGAAGACAGGCTCGCCCCCCGACCGACGGCGAGTCCATCGTCGGGCGGGGCCGCCCAGCAACGATCCGGGCAAGCGAGGGTTGGCGGGAGAGGTCCGCGCCACCGCCGCGGAGCCCCGCTCCACCCCATGCCCGGATGCCGCCCGGCGCAGGACGAGCCGGAACCGTCCCACCAGGTACCCCCCGGCTGCTACGGAACCCGGCTGAACCATTCCGCTATCGGGACTGCGAGCTTCTCCCCTCCCCCGCCCACGGGACAGGGGCAAGGGGGCCGGGGGTGATGGCCTCTCTCCAGGTAGGCGAAGACATTCCCCGAAGGTCGTATGAGGGCATCTCTCCGAGAACGGAAGCGAGCACTCGGGCGCGGTCCCGGTCCCGGGCGAGGGCCGGCTGTCCCCCTGCCGATGGTGGGGCGGTGCCACCGGATGCCGGCTCACTCCAGCCAGCCGCCCCGCGCCCGCCGCCGCCGCGCCGCCAGCAGCCGCCGCGCCTCGCTCCGGGCCGCCTCGGCCAGCGCGGCCAGCCCCCCCGGTCGACCGCCCCGCTTGCCGTCCTCGACCGCCCGCCGGCCGAGCGCCGCCGCCGCCGCCAGCGCCAGCACAACCTCCTCGTCGCCCGGCAGCAGATCGACCGCCCCGGCGTCGTCGGTCGGGACGGCGCGCGGCACCAGCAGCTCGATCCGCCAGCTCCCGCCGACCGCCGGACGCCGGAAGAGCAGCGCCCCACCCCCCCACCGCCCCCCGTGGCCGCCGGCCCCGACCGCCGCCCCCGGCCCCGCCTCGCCGTCCCCCCGCCGCGGCACCACCGCCCCGTCCGGATCGAGCACCCGGACGATCCGCGCCGGGTCGATCCCCCCCCCGCCCGGCACCGACACCGCCGCCTGCCGCGCCCCGGCCTCGACCGCGACCGAAGCGACCGCCTCCTTCGGCGCCCACACCCCGTAGGTCCGAACCGCGCCCGCCAGCGCCTCGTCCAACACCGCGTCGTCCCAGAGCGGCCCCGCCGCTGTATCCTCCAGCCGCAGCCGCAGCGCGCCCCGCAGCTCCGCCCGCGTCGTCATCACCCGACCTCCGTCAGTGGGCAGTGGGTAGTAGGGCAGTAGGGCATCGGCCGTCGTCCTAACGCCTAATGCCTAACGCCCGAGAACTACCCACTACCCACTCCGTCGAACGCGCGCGCCTCCTCCAGCACCCGCGCCATTTCCCCGGCCGGGTCCTCCCCGCCGAGGGCGGCGACCGCCGTCCGCCGCGAGTGGATGCCAGCCGCGACCAACGCCGCCGCCTGCCGGATCGCCCCCTCCCGGTCGCTCGGCAGCACGCTCGGCCAGACGGTCGTCGTCCGCCGCAGCCCCCCCAGTTCGAGCCCGCCGAACCGCTCCAGCAGATCGAGCAGGCGGGCGTTGCGCTCCCGGTGGAAGGCGTCCCAGGCCCGCCGCTTGCGCCCGACCTTCTGCACCAGCGGCTGGATCTCCACCTCCAACGCCGCCCCCGACAGGTCGCGCCCGGAGTCCCCGAACGCCGTCCGCGGCGTCTCCGCCAGGTCGTGCAGCGAGCGGTAGAGCAGATCGACGTACTGAACGTGCAGCCCGACCCCGCCGCCCGAGAGGAGATCGAGCAGGTAGGCCCGCGCCCCCTCCGGCAGCTCCCACTTCGCCCCCGGCCCGACGCTGATCCCCTCGCTGCCGTCGACGTTCTCCAGCACCGCGATCGGCGACCCCGACACCTCCAGCACCCGGCTCAAGGCGCTCAATCGCGCGTTCAGCTCCCGGCAGACGTCGTAGAGGTCGACCAGGTCGCTCTCCCCCCAGACCTCGTGCGGCCGCGGATTGTTCGCCACCAGCACGTACGGGATCCACCCGTAGGGGTTCGGCTCGTCCCGCACCGTCTGCCCCGCCACCTCCACCCGCCACCGCTCGGCCGTCCAGTGCTCGGCCACGGCGTACGTCCGGCCCGCGTCGGGGAGTCGGGCGGCCGCGAAGTCGGGAAGCGCGAACGGCTCGTGCGCCACGACTCCCCGACCCGCCGCCTCCCCGGCTCGCCCCAAGAGGGCCGCCACCCCCTCCCCCGTCAGCCCGTAGAGCTGGCTCACCCGCAGCAGGCGACGAGGGTCGTCGGCCGCCGCCGCCACCACCAGGGTCGCCGGATCGACCGGCGCCACCGCCGGCCGCCCGGCGGCCGCCTCCCACGTCACCTTCAGCGCCGCGTCGCCGAGGACGGCCGCCTCGACGCAGAGCTCCACATCGAGCCGCGCCAGATCGAGCTCCGCCACCAGGTCGGCCAACACCCGCTCGACCCGGTTGGCGACCGCCTCGCCCGTCCCGTCCCCCCCGCCCGCCGGGACGGTGAAGGTCGCCGGCGCCGGGAAGACGTAGGCGGCCACCTTCCGCAGCAGGGTGCGGGCGTAGTTGCACGTCAGCCGCGGCTCGCCCCGCCGCGACCGGCCGAGCCACTGCTCCCCCCGAGAGAAGGCCAGCGCCTCCCCGTAGCGGGCCAGCCGCGCCCGG
>JBBSNJ010000543.1:0-3204 GCA_038232775.1 Thermomicrobiales bacterium | reverse complement strand
AGGCGGGCGGCGTTGTTCGCTTCCGCCCCGACCGCGAACGCCGCCGCGCCGAGGTCGGCGACCGCGACACCGGCCTGGGGCGCGACCGCCTCGCGCACCGGCTCCAGCGGCGGCGGCGCGGGGACCGGCTGGGCCACCTCCGTCACCTCGACTCCCATCTGGAGGCCGAGCGTCTGGGCGGTGATGTCGTAGGGGGGGCGGGGCGGGCCGCCGGGGTAGAGCACCAGCTGGGGGTAGCGCTGGACCTCGAGCAGCGTCTTGGCGAAGCTCCCGCTCGGCTGGGCCAGCGGGACCACGAACGAGCCGGCGGCGGCCTCGACCCCGTCCGCCAGGAACGGCGTCGTCGCTCGACCGATCTCGACGTCGCCGGCCCGGAGCACCTCGACCAGCTCGGCCGCGGCGCCGGGGTCGCGCTGACGGGCGAGCGGGGGGATGACGAAGGCGTGGGGGACGGTCCGGCCGCTGGCCCGTTCCTGGACCAGGGCGAAGCGCTCCAGCCAGCGGTCGCGGAATCGCGCGGCGTGGTCGAGGAGGGCGCCGGTCGCGGTCAGGTGGTAGTCGATGACGTGGCGCAGGGTCCACTCGCCGCCCGGCCAGGGGGCGGGGTGGTTCTGGGTTGCAGCCCGAGGATCGAAGCCGCGGGCCTCGACCAACTGCTCGGGTTTGAGCTCGATCGCGGTCGCGATCCGGGGACTGGCGGCCTCGGCCAGGACGCGGACGCCGCCGTGGTAGTGGGGGTAGGCGCGGGAGGGAGAGTAGGCGTCGAAGATGACCCCGGTGGCGACGCCCGTCTTGCCGTGGGCGAGCAGTTCGGCGGCCATCGCCGCGCCGAGGGCGGTGGTCTGGGCCTGGAGCAAGGGATCGACGTTGGGATCGTAAGGGTCGATGTAGGGGGGGAGGACGTAGCGCGGCCCGTTCGCCTGCATCTGATGGAGGTCGAACAGGATTTGGGGCCGCCAGCGGTTGTGGACCCGCCCGACCAGGAGGCGAGTCTCCGGCAGCGTCTGCATGAACCAGTCGCGGTTGTTGTCGTGGCCGGCGACCGGGTGGTAGAGCTCGGGCGGGGGGGAGCCTTCGGCGGGGGTGTCGAGCGTCCGCTCGTACCAATCGGCGACCAGCTCCAGTCCGCCGGGGTTGAGCGAGGGGACCAGGAGGACGACCGTCTCCTCGAGGACGCGGCGAATCGTCGGGTCGTCGCCGGTCGCCAGCCGGTGGACCAGCTCGGGCGCGCCCTGGGCGGCGCCGACTTCGGTGCCGTGGATGGAGCAGGTGATCAGGCAGACGCAGCGGCCGGCGGCGGTCAGCCGCTCCCGCTCGCCGGGGTCGTGGCGGCGGGGGTCGGCGAGGCGGGCCTGGATCTCCCGCAGCTCGTCGAGGCGGGCCAGGTTGGCCGGCGCGGAGATCGTCACCAAGGCCAGCGGTTGGCCGAAGCTGTCCGGCCCGAGTTCTTCGTAGCGCATGCGATCGGAAGCGCCGGCGATGTCCCGATAGTAGGCGAGCAGGGCCGGCCATCGGATCAGGCGGCGGGCGGCGCCGGGGCGAAACCCGAAGCGGGCCTCCGGGGTTTCGAGCACTGCCGGGCCTTCTCGGGGAGGGCACGGATCAGGTTCGCGTTCGGGGTCGCCCACGCTGCTCGGTCCTCCCGCGTCGCGCCCCTGGCGCCTTACGGCCGGTATCCTACACGCCCCCTGCGTGGTGCGACCGATCCGGTGCCGGCGGCGGGGGTGGTGGCGTCTGGTCGGCCTTGGAGGGTCAATGGTCGCCGTGGGTGCGATCGGCGCCGAAAGTGGCCGGGAGGCCGGCTGGACGGGTCCAAGCGGGAGGGATGGCGGCGGTGCTGCTCGACGTCGAGGACGCGGAGACGCGGACCCTGCTGGCGAGCTACGTGACGCGCCTCGCGCTGCCGACTACGCGGCTCCGGGTGACGACCGAGCGGACCACCTTCGGGCGGTGGCTTGGGCGGCCGGTCGGGAGCGCCTACGGCGGCGCCTACGCCTTTCTCCCTCGCTCGGGAGAGCATCTGATCTTGATCAACTTGCGCCGGATCGACCGCGCTCAGCCCCGCGCCCTCGAGATCGTCGTCGCCGAGGAGCTGCTGCACATGCGGGACCGGCTCGACGGCGACCTCCGCCGCCACGCCAAGCACGGCCACGACCGGATCGCGCGGCGGGTCGTGGCGCTGACGGGAGCCAGCCTGCCGGAGGTGCAGGGTTGCCTGCTGCCGGTGCGGCGGCGGCCCTATCGCTACCTCTATGGCTGCCCCGCTTGCGGCTCAAGGGTGCGTCGCCGGGTCCGGGGGAGCTGGTCGTGCGGGCGCTGCGCCCCCCGGTTCGACGAACGCTACCGGCTGCGCCTCGTCTCAGACCTAATGGAGGATGAGCGAACGGACTGAATCTTGCTGGGAGACGGCGCCAAGAATGGTGAAAAATATTCGGTGAAGGACCATGGTCGTACGGAAAAACCCGAAGTTGGGCATTGGCGACCGGCAGGCATTGCCGCTAAGATGGGGGCAGGGATACGGGAGCCTGCGGCGCGCTCGGGCGTGCCTCGGGCGGCGGGGGGGGTGCCCCGGCGCGGGAGGGGTCCGGCGGCGGCGCTCGGGGCGGGGACATGGCTTCGCTGATCGAATTATTGCGCGACCTGTCGGGCGTGGTCGTCCTCGTCTTCGGCTGGGCTCCGGCCGGGCCGATCATCGAGGGGGAGATCCCGGTCCCCGCGGTCGTCGTCCAGGCGGCCGATGCGCTCGACCTGGCGGGCGCCGCCGAGGTGATCGGGTTGGTCGACCGAGACGCGGAGCCGCTCGACGGCGGCGCTGGAGCGCGGCGCGGGACTTTTGGGCGGGAGGAGGACGAAGAGTCGCTCGACGGGGGCGAACCGGACCCAGAACCGGGCGACGCCGGCCTGTTGGGGAACGAGCTCGACGATGAGCTGCTCGACCAGGGTCGGCGGAGCGGCGCCATCGGGGAGCCGGACGATGAGAGGCTGGACGCCGGAACGCTGGCCGAGGAGCTCGACGAGGAGCTGCTGGACGCCGAGCTTCCGGTCCGGATTGCCGCTCCAGCCCCGAGTGTCTCCGTACCACTGACGCGCGGCGAGAGCGGTCGCCGGACCGAGGGATCGGGGACGGAGCCGCCTTCCGACCTGCCGGTGAGCGATCCTGTGGATGGGGGCAATGCGTCATCCAGTGGCGGCGGTGGCGGCGGT
>JBBSNJ010000542.1:0-3207 GCA_038232775.1 Thermomicrobiales bacterium | reverse complement strand
CCGGACCGAGACGATCCCGGATTCGACCCAGGCGAACTCCGGCCCCGGGTGGGTGTGGAGGGGGACGCTCGCCCCCGGCGCCAGGCCGATCCGCACCACGCGGACGAACGCCGGCGGCGCCGGCAGCTCCGCCAGCACCGCTTGGATCAACGTCTCCCGGAGGGCGCCGGATGCCTCGCTCCCGGCGGCGGTCGCCTCGACCTGGGCCGCCGGTCCGGCGGCGAGCCGCCCGGCCGCGCCGGCCGTCCCCGCCAGGGCGACCACCACGGCCACCGCCATCGCCACCAAGACCGACCCGATCGCGGCGCGCCTGGCCGCCGCCGGCGGACGACGTCTGCCTCCCGTGCCCTGCTCGCTCACGCTTCCCCCGCCTCCGAATCCGCCGCGCCGGGAGGTCCGGCGCGGTGCCGATGTCGCGCCCGGCGCCGCCCGGCGGGGCCGGTCCGGTGAGGTGCCCAGATGGGCGCAATGCGGGCGGGCGGGCGGCGGGCAGGTCGCCCGCCGGCCGCGGGCACCGCACCGGCCGCCGCGGAGCTGGGCTCCGGCGAGGGATCGCCCCACCGGGGAAGCGGCTACTGTACGCCGGTCCCCGAACCGCGCGCCACTGCGTCCGTGCCCCGGCTCGCGGCCGGGGGCGGCGGCGGCGGCGAAACCGCCGGCCCGCCCCGAGCGCTTTATGGTGAGGCGAGCGGCTGGCGCTCGGCGGCCCGCCGACGACGCACTGGAGGAGAAACATGGGTCCCTCGCGGATGAAACGCCTACGGATCATGAAACGACCACGGCTCACCACCACTACCACCGGCGCGGGCGCGCTGGGGAGTCTCGCGCTGGCCGGCGGGCTGCTCTTGATCCCCGCCGGCCCCGGCGCCGCCCTCGGTCGCGCCGGGCTCGCCGCCGACGTGCTGCCCGGCACGCCGATCAGCCTGGATCTGGGCGAAGTCACCCCGAGCGACGGGGAGGGGGAGGCGGGGAGCGGCGACCAGGCGGAGCGCGACCGGCTCCAGGCCGAGGTCGACGCTCTCTCGACCGAGGTCGCCCGCCTCTCCGGCGACGAGGACGAGGCGCTCGCCGGCCGCCTCGGCGGCGAGCGCGGCGGCTTCACGGTTGCCTACGGCCCCCCGGTCGCCTATCTCGGCCCGAACGACGTCGTCTACGAGGTGGGAGACGTCGGCCGGGTCGCGGTCGACTTCGACGACGGCCGGGCCGCCCGCCTGATCGTCGTCCCCGATCGGCCGGAAGACAAGCCGGTCGACGAAGCCGACCCGGCCGATTTCTCGGTCGAGGAAGCCGAGGCGATCGCGGCCCGCTTCGCCCCGGCCGATGCCGACTTCGGCGGGGACGGCCTGGCCGCCAGCGGCGACGAGCCGGTCACCGGCAGCAGCGAGGCGCTTGCCGGCGGGACCGCGTTGGGGGCGACCGACCAAGGCGGCCCCTGCGCCGTCGCCGGCGGCGCGGGCTTCGAGGTCGCCTTCACCCGCCCGACGGAGGGGACCGTCTCCGCGATCACCCTCGATCCGGCCCCTGGTGCCCCTGGTGCCCCTGGTGCCCCTGGCGCCCCCGGCGGAGGCGCGATCACCGCCGGCGAGCTGGTCGAGGCCGGTGCTGGTCGCACCCGCGGCGGCGCCAGTGCCGTCGCGAACAGCAGCCTCGGCGGCGTCGTCACCGTCAACGGTGTCCAGGTCGAGGCCTTCAACACCCGGTCGGAGGCCGAGATCGCGGGGCTCGCGGCCGAAGCCGGCACCCCGTTCGGGGTCGAGATCGCGATCGAGAACGAGACGAACCGAGCGCTGAGCTACCAGCCGTCCGACTTCGTCCTGGTCGACGCTGACGGCCGCGAGCTGTCGGCCGCCTGCGGCGGGCTCGAACCGGTGGTCGCCGTCGGCGAGCTGGCCCCCGGCGAGACGGTCGAGGGCTGGGTGACCTTCGTCCTCCCCGACGGCTTCGACCCCGAGCGCTTCGTCTTCCTGGCCGCCGACGCCCGGGTCGGGTTCTCACTCTGATGCGGAGTCCGGGTGATCGCTTCGGCTACCCGGAGAGATGCCCTCACCCCCGGCCCCCTTGCCCCTGTCCCGTGCGCGGGAGAGGGGCGCGTGGTCGCTGACCGCCGGGGACCCCCCACGAACCGGCCGGATTCTGTTTCACCCCCCAATCCCTCTCCCAGGCGCGGCAGGAGAGGGGAAGGGGTCCCGCTTCCGAACGCGGAACGGTTCGAGCGGATCCGATCTGAGACGGGATTTGGGTGATCAGTGGTGTTCGCTGGAGAGACGCCCTCACCCCCCCGCCCCTCTCCCGCTGCGGCAGGAGAGGGGAGCCTTTTGCTGCCGTAGCGCCACGGTTCAAGCGGGTTCGGTCTGAGACGGGATTTGGATCAACGGGCTGGTCTCGGCTCCCCCCTTGCCCTTGTCCCGCGCACCGGGAGAGGGGGTCGGGGGGTGAGTGCTACCGCCGATCAGGTCGGCTCGCCCGTCGCGGCGGGGACGGCGTCGTCCAGGCGGTCGACCAGACCCGCCAGGTCGTCGTCTTCCAGCTTGCGGAAGAGCGGGGCCGGGGGCCGCAGCTCTGTGCCGGCCGGGACCGCCGCCGGCGCCCAGGGCAGGGCGTGGACGTCGCCCTCCCCGCCCAGGTAGCCGTGCAGCCGCGTCGCCGAATGGGGGAGGAAGGGCGCCGTCAGGACCCGGAGCGCGCCGAGGGTCTGGAGGCCGACCCAGACGCCGGTCGCGGCCCGCTCCCGCTCGATTTTGATCGACTTCCAGGGGGCGGCGTCGTCCAAGTAGCGGTTCAGCTCCTGGGCCAGGGCCATCACCGCCCGCAGCCCGTCGCGCAGGTGGACCCCTTCGAGCTGCTCCCCGACGGTGGCGAAGGCGGCGCCGAGGCGATCGAGCATCGTGTGGTCGGCGGCGGTCGGCGGCCCCGGCTCGGGGACGACCCCGCCGAAGTGCTTGGCGGCGAACGAGAGGAGGCGGTGGGCGGCGTTGCCGTAGGTCGCCACCAGCTCGTCGTTGTTGCGGCGCTGGAACTCGTCCCAGCTGAAGTCGGTGTCGCGCTGCTCGGGGGCGTTGATCGTGAGGAAGAAGCGGAGGGCGTCGGCGTCGAACAGGTCGAGCGCCTCGGGCAGCGCGGGGAGGCGAAGGGTCGCCGTCCGGCTGGCCGAGATCTTCCGGCCGCCGATCGTCAGGAATTCGTTGGCGGGGACGTCGTAGGGGAGGG
>JBBSNJ010000541.1:0-3221 GCA_038232775.1 Thermomicrobiales bacterium | reverse complement strand
TTGTCGGCCCGCCCCTCGGCGAAGCTCTCCAGAACCTCGTAGCCGCGGGCGGCCCCCTCCAGCTTGGCGCCGGCGATCAGGGGCTTGTAGACGTCGGCGGTGCGGTCCGGCTGGCCGAAGGCGATCTGTCCCTTGATCGGGACCGGGGTGCCTCCCTGGGCCGCCGCGGGGAGGGCGCCGCCGCGCCGCTGGGCGGCGCCGAGACCGAGCGCCGCGGCCCCGGTCCAAGAGAGGAGCCGGCGCCGATCGAACGAGCCGTCTGCCTTGCGCGATGCCGACATTGGGGCCTCCTTCCACCCTTGGTGTCCCGAACGGTCGCCCGGAGCGCCGTCCGCCGGGGACGGGGCACCGCTCCCTCCCGCTGGACCGCGAGGAGCGGTGGTCGCCGCCCGCCGTGGGGGAGAGTCGGGCCATCGGCCCCCGAGGTCCGCGACTTCCGGCCGACGCTGATGACCGTCTGACGTGAGATGTTCTCATCCTATCACGCCGCGACGGGCTGTCAAGATGGTGGAGTGCCGCTCCGTGGTCGTTGCCTGGCCGGTTGGCGCAACAGCGTGACGACTCGGCTCGGGCGCGACCGCGCGGGCTCCAATCTCCAGATGGCTGGGGCGCGTCGTCCACGGCGACCGCTTCAGGCGGGGGCCATTCCCGCCGAAGGTTCTGCGCGCCGGACGACGAGCGGCACGGAGCTTGCCAGCCTCCGCGACCGGCCCCGTGGTTCCCGCGCCGGGGGGCGGAGCGTTCCAGTTGTGCCGAGGCCCAACGGGTGCTACCCTCGGACCTGTGTGATCTTCACGAGGAGGCGCGCCCGTGGTTCGGACCGCGGCGACCGCGATCGAGGAACCGGCGATGGTGACGGCGGCGCCGCGGCCGGGCGGCGATGGGGCAAACCCCATGCCCGCCGCCTACCGCCACGAGCGGATCAGCGAGCTCGTCCTGGAGCGGCCGTTCGTCGCCGCCAAGGAGTTGGCTCGTCTGTTCGACGTCAGCGTGATGACGATCCACCGGGATTTGGACGAGCTCGAAGGCCGGGGGGTTCTGCGCAAGGTGCGGGGCGGCGCCACGCCGCAACCATCGAGCCTGTTCGAGAGCAACGTCCGCTACCGCTTGACGGTGGCCGCAGCCGAGAAGCAGGCGCTGGCCCGGTTCGCCTTGGATCGGATCGAGCCGGGGCAGGCCGTGATGCTCGACGAGTCGACGACCGGGCTGGCGCTGGCCCGCCTGCTGCCGGCGCGGGTGCCGCTGACGGTGATCACCAACTCGCTGACGGTGGTCCAGGAGCTGAAGGCGGTCAAGGAGATCCACCTGATCGTGCTCGGCGGGGACTACTGGCCGCGGCACGAGGCGTTCTGCGGGTTGGCCTGCGAGGCGGCGGTTTCGGCCCTGCGGGCGGACGTCCTCTTCATGTCGACGACGGCGATCTCCGGCGGCGTCGCCTACCAGCCCGACCAAGACATGGCCATCGCCAAGCGAGCGATGATCGCCGCTGCCGCCCATCGGGTGCTGCTGGTCGACCACGGCAAGTTCGGCCGGGTGGCGCTGCATCGCCTCGCCCCGCTGGGCGATTTCGACCTGGTCGTGGTCGACGAGGGGGTCGACGAAGCGGGTCTGCGCCAACTGCGTGAGGCGCGGGTCCGGTTCGAGGTCGTGCCGCTGGCGTAAGCGGGCGGCGGAATTGGGACGGTCGGGAGGAGCGGAATGGCTCGGACGACGGGGTGGCCGGCGCCGCGAGGGCCGGTCGGGAACGCCGGGTTAGGCGCGGCGGCTCACCCCTGTCACGGCCGGGCGGCGGCGCTACGGCACCGGGTCGAGCCCGGCGGCGGCCTCGCTCCCCGGCGGGTAGGTGTAGGCTGGCTCGATGTCGACGGCGTGGCCGCTGCCCGACTCGATGATCACCTTGAGCAGCGGCTCGGTGTCGAGGTAGTAGTACTCGAGCGACTCGCCGATCCGGCCGCCCATCATCACCCCGGCGCCCATCGCCGCGAAGCGCTGCTTGATCGCCTCCGACTCCTCGTGCGAGTGGGCCATGCAGGCGATGTGGTGCAGCCCCTCCCCCTTCGTCTCCAGCCACTCCTTGTAGATGCTCGGCCCCTCGACCGGTTGCAGCAGCTCGACGACGATCGGGCCGACGTGGGTCTCGGCCCCGATCATCGTGTACTCCCGCGCCTCCCCGTGCAGCTCGGTGTGGTGGAGCAGCGGCGGCTGGTGCTCGTAGACGTTCCACGGCCCCCAGCCGAGGGCCGTGTGGTAGGCCTCCATCGCCGCCGCGATGTCCTTGACCACGATCGCGATCTGCGAGATCGGCAGGGGGGTCGGGGTCTCCATCGCTCCTCCTCCTCGCTGGGCGCGGCACCACGCTGGCGCCGACGGGACCGCTCGGGAACCGACCTCCATCTTGCGCGTCGCCGGTTTACGGTGTCAAGTGATCTCCACATCGGGGGTATCATGGAGTCCACCGACGACCGGTTGCGCCGCGCCGCCGGTCGTGCCGGCGATGCTCCCCGGGAGGTGCCGCGTTGACCGCCCCGATCCGCGTCCTCGCCGTCGGCGACCGCTTCATCGGCGCCGACCTGTTCGCGTCGGCGCTGGCGGCCGCCGCCGACGACCGCGGCCTGCCGCTCGCGGTCTCGCGGCTCGACCTGCCCTACCCGGCCGTCGACGCCGTCCCCCTGCCCGCGGCCGCCCCGGCGGCGCCGTTCCGCCCCCTCTGGGAGGATCCGGACGAGGTGGTAGCGCGGGCCGAGGCCGACCTCGCCGCCGACCCGACGATCCGCGAGTATACCGGGCCGGTCGATGGGGTGCTGCCCCACCTGGCGGGGGTCGAGGCGGTGGTGCTCCACCTCGCCCCCCTGTCGCGGCGGGCAGTGGCTGTGGCCGACCGGCTGCGGGCGGTCGGCTGCGCCCGCGGCGGCGCCGTCAACCTGAACCTGGCGAGCCTCGACGAGCGCGGCATCCCGGTCTTCTTCTGCCCCGGCCGCAACGCGCGGGCGGTGGCCGAGTACGTGATGGGGGCGGTGTTGGCGCTGACCCGCGGCATCGCCGCCGGCGCCGCCGGGATCGCCGCCGGGCACTGGCGGCTCGATCTCTACGGCTACGGGCTGGCGGGGCACGAGCTGTTCGGGCGGACCTGCGGGCGGGTCGGGTTCGGGCGCGTCGGGCAGGCGCTGGCCCCGATCGCGCGCGGTTTCGGGCTGCGCCTGCAGGTCCACGACCCGTACGTG
>JBBSNJ010000540.1:0-3229 GCA_038232775.1 Thermomicrobiales bacterium | reverse complement strand
CGGCGTCGCGGGGATGCGCTTTGGACGTTTCCTCAGCGTCTACGTAGACGATCTTGACCCCGGGGTCGTGACCGCGGCCGAGACGGGGTTCTACGTCGACCACGAGCCGCCGACGATCCTCGCGCCCGATGCCGCGTTCTACCGCGCTGACCGGCTCCCGCCGCCCGACCGGGCGCAGGGCTTCGCCGACGTGATCCCCGACCTCGTCTTGGAGATCGTCTCGCCATTCGACGCTCCGAGCAAGGTCAGCGCCAAGGTTGATCGCTATCTCGCGCCGGGTGTCCCCTTTGTCTGAGTCGCTTATCCGCGGAGGCGCGCAGTCCTCGCCCACCGTCCAGGCTAGGCGCGGCGGACGTACGGCGACGGGGATGGCCTCGACGGAGGCGATGTCCTGCCCGGTTTCGCCGTCGCCGTCGCCGACCTCTTCCGCTAGACGTTCCGCTTGGGTGGCAGCGGCGTCGGCTTGAGGTATCAAGGACCGGCGCGGGTCGCGGGCCGCTCGCCCGAAGATCGGCGGAACCGAGAGGAACCCACCGCCGCCCCGGATCCGCGACGCGCTTGTCGCCGTCGCTTAGGCGGGCCGGTTCGCCCCTCGGTCCGGTATCCTCTCGGGCGGAACCGGAGTGGACCTTGGGGCTTCGGCACCATTGGATCAGCTCCCCGCTCCCCCGCGTTGGACAGCGGCGAGGGGGCCGGGGGTGACACCTGGCGTCCGCCGGACGGAACCGGTTCCCCGAACTGCGCACGGGCCGGCAAACCTCACTGGAGGTGGGACGGCGGTCGATCAGGGAGCGGATTGATGGCGACGGTCGCGAAAGACAATACCGGCGACAGCCGTCCGGGCGTCGCCAAAGCCTGGGGTGCCCGCTTCGCCTCCTCCCCGGACGAGCGACTCGAAGCGTTCAACGCCTCGATCGGCTTCGACGCCCGCCTGCTGCGGGAGGACATCCGCGGCTCCGTCGCCCACGTCCGGATGCTCGGTCGCCAGGGGATCGTCCCGACCGAGGACGCCGCGGCGATCGAGGACGGGCTCTGGCGCGTCTGGGACGAGGCCGAGCGGGGCGACCTCGCCTTCGTTCTGGCCGACGAGGACATCCACACCGGGGTCGAGCGCCGGTTGCGGGAGCTGATCGGCCCGGTCGCCGGCAAGCTCCACACCGCCCGCTCCCGCAACGACCAAGTCGCGACCGACCTCCGGCTCTGGACCAAAGGGGCGCTGCAAGAGCTCGCCGCCCGCGTACTCGACCTCGATGCTGCCTTGATCGCGGTCGCTGCCGACCACGACGACGTCGTCATGCCCGGCTACACTCACCTCCAGCGCGCCCAGCCCGTCCTCCTCGCCCACCATATCCTCGCCTACGCGGCGATGCTGGAGCGGGACCTCGACCGTCTCCGCGACGCCGAGCGCCGCACCGATGTCTCCCCCCTCGGCTCCGGTGCCCTCGCCGGGGTGACCTTCCCGATCGACCGCGCCGGGACCGCCACTGAGCTCGGTTTCGCCGCGGTCAGCGCCAACAGCCTCGACGCCGTCGGCGACCGCGACTTCGTCCTCGATACCCTCTACGCCTGCGCGGTGATCGCGGTCCACCTCTCTCGTCTCAGCGAAGAGATCGTCCTCTGGTCGTCGGCCGAGTTCCGCTTCCTCGACCTCGACGACGCCTTCGCCACCGGCAGCTCGATCATGCCCCAGAAGAAGAACGCCGACATCGCCGAACTTGCCCGCGGCAAGACCGGCCGCGTCGTCGGCCATTTGGTCGCCACGCTGACGACCCTCAAGGGGCTCCCCCTCGCCTACAACAAGGACCTGCAGGAGGACAAGGAGGGGCTCTTCGACGCCGTCGACACGCTCCTCGCCGTCCTCGACGTCCTGCCGCCGATGCTGCGGACCGCCCGTTTCCGGGGCGATCGCCTCGCCGCCGCCGCCGCCGCCGACTTCTCGCTCGCGACCGACGCCGCCGACCTGCTCGCCCGCCGCGGCGTCCCCTTCCGAGAAGCCCACGGCGTGATCGGCCGCCTGGTCGCCAGCTGCCTCGAGCAGGGACGCGACTTCGCCGACCTCTCGCCCGAGGAGTGGGCCGCCGTCCACCCCGTCTTCGCCACCGAGCGGCCACCCCTGACCGCTCTCGCCAGCGCGGCGGCACGGGATGTGCCGGGGGGGACCGCACCCGTCCGCGTCCGCGCCGCGCTCGGCGCCGCCGCGGAGACCTTGGCCGAGGCAAGGCGCTCGCTGGACGAGCGGCGGGCCGCCCAGGCGGCGGTCGTGCGGCGTCCCTAACCGGACGGAGGCAGCGGGGTCGAGCGCCCGAAAGCTTGTTCGCTCTCTCCCGGCAACAGATGATTCCAACCGGCTCGGCCTGATGGAGCCGGACCCATCGGCGGCGGCGCCGCCGGCCCAACCAAGGGCGGAGCGTCAGCGTGGGCATCCTTGATCGGGTCGAACCTCCCCTCGCCGCCGACGCCGATCCGTGGCGGCGGGTCGAGGTCGTGGCTGCTCGGCCGGGGCCCGAGTTCGAGGCCGTGATCGGCCTGCGGCGCCGCGTTTTCGGGCGAGAGCAGGGAATGGTTGATGGTCGAGTGACCGACAAGGACGACGCCCGGAGTCTGAACGCGCTCGCCCTTCGCCCCGCCGCCGACGGTCCGACCCCCGTCGGCACCGGTCGCCTGACGCTCGACTACGGCGAGCAGCGCGAGGCGTTGATCGCCTGGGTGGCGACCGCGCCCGAAGCCCGCGAGCGGGGGGTCGGCAGCGCGATCATGTGCTTCTTGTTGGCCGCCGCCGACCAGGCGGCGGCGGCGCGCGTCGTCCTCGCCGCCCAAGTCCAGGCCCAAAGCTTCTACCGCCGCCTCGGCTTCGTCGGTGCCGGCCAGCCGTACCTCGTCCGCGGCGTCCCCCACCGCTGGATGGCCCGGACGAGGGAGAGTAGTGGGTAGTGGGTAGTCGATCGGTCGGCGTCGGCACGTAGATCATTCTGGCAACTGGCAACTGGCAACTGGCAACTGGCAACTCGCGACTACCGTCGCCCCGTGCCGAATAGGCGGTCGCCGGCGTCGCCGAGGCCGGGCCGGATGAATCGGTTCACGTCGAGTTCCCGATCGAGCTGGGCGACGTGGATCGGCACCTCTGGGTGGTCGGCCAGCATCCGCGCTACCCCCTCTGGGGCGGCGATCAGACCGACGAAGACGACCCGTGGCGCTCCCCACGCCTTGAGCACCGCAGTGGCGTCGGCCG
>JBBSNJ010000539.1:0-3231 GCA_038232775.1 Thermomicrobiales bacterium | reverse complement strand
GCGGAAGAAGGGGGCGAGGCGGGGCAGGGGCAGCTCTTCGCCGTCCCAGCGAGCGGTCATCGCGCCGGTCAGCTTCTGGTAGCGGGCGCCGAGCTCCTGGAGCTGCTCCTCGAGGGGGACGTTCTCGGCGCGGAAGATGTCGCGCTGGTTGCGGAAGCGGCGCCGGGTCATGGCGAGGTCGTCCCGCTCGCCGCCGACCTCGAGCAAGCGGTCGCCGAGCCGGACCCGCTGCTCCTGCATCCGGGGCCCGATCTCCCCTTCGAAGCGGAGGTAGGCGGCCTCCTTCGCCGGATCGGTGGTGTCGGCCGAGTAGGCGATCGCGGCCAGGCTGCGCGCTTCCCCGAGCGCCTCCTCCAAGGCGGACCAGTCGGCCAACCAGGCGTCGAGCGCGGCCGCGTCGAGCGGCTGGACGGCCAGTGCGTCGTAGCGCGGCAGGATCTCGTCCCAGCTCGTCGCCGCGAACTGTTCGGGCGTCGGTCGTGCCGTGCGCGCCATCGTTCCTCCACGCTCCGGTCCCTGACCGGGAGACTAGCCCCGAGCTAGCTCGGCCGGGGTTCTGGTCGGACGGTCCCGGACCGGCCGGACCCTCGCTCGAACGTCGCGGCCGGCCGGTGCGGGACGAACCCCTGCTTGCGCGGGCAGCGCCGCCGCGGCAGTTACCCCGTGCACGACCGCTATCCCTGGCTGGTCGCCACGGCCGCGGACCGCACCGGCGCCGTGGCGCTGCCTGAGGAGACCGCCGTCAGCGCCTGGTCGAGCGTCGCGACCGCGCCGGTCGAGGTCGGCGTCGGCGATGACGAGCGGCGGCGGCGGGAAGCGGACGACGTTGCCGGCCCGGGCGTGGACGCCGTCGGCGACGATCGCGGGTCAGGCGGTTTGGCGCTCGAGTGGACGGGAGGCCACGGCGGCGGCGGTTTCGGCCGGGGAGCGTTGGACCAGGAAGCCATCCCGTCTCAGCGGAGCGGGCAGACGATTGGGGTCGAGGTCGCTGGGGATGATCGCGATGAAGGCCTTGTCGCCCGCCATCGCCGCCCCGAGTTCGAAGTAGAGGTTGGCCGACTCCGTGCTCTCGTGATCCACCAGGGCGACGACGACATCGCTCTGCCGGAAATGGCGTTCCGCGGTGGCGAGGGAGACCTCGTCGCGGATGCTCCACTCCACGGCCACGTCGATCCCCTGCCGTTGCAACTCATCGGCGAACTGCGTGGCCCAAGTCGACGTGGTCCGTGCTGGCAAGGCATGAGAGACATACGCCCTAATCCCTGGCATCGGTCGCCCCTTCGGGAGGGCCTTCTCGGCCGCGGTTTCGTTGCTCGAGCTGCCCGAGAAAGACCTCGAGATTGTCGATGTCGAGCATCTGGCGTTCGAGGAGGAACGACGGGAAGTCGGGTCGATCGCGCAGCTCTCGGGTCGTCACCCCATAGAGTACTTGAGCGATGCGGATCTGTCGGAGCCATGAGGCCCCGAGTTCGAGCCAAAGGAAGGGTCGTTCGAGGGACCAGGGCGTCCAGAGGATGACGAGTTCGTCGGCACGGGCGAGCGCACCGCGGATAACTTCCGTCCATTCTGCCCCGACGGCCAGCCGTGCCGCGTCGAGGAAGGTTTCTGCTCCGGTCTCTTCGACGGCACGGCTGATCTGCCGCGCCACCCAGGTGTCGCGGCTGCTGTGGCTGATGAAGACGCGCCGCGAAGCGGCGCGGTCCTCCAGCCCACCCCCGACGCCTCGCTCGCCCGCCACCCGGCCCTAGCCCTGGCTCGTCGCGATCACCGCTGGTTGCCTGGTGCCACGTGGGGCGGCGCCGGCGACCTCGGTCAGCGCCCGGTCGAGCGTCGCGACCGCGCGGTCGAGGTCGGCGTCGGCGATGACGAGCGGGGGCTGGAAGCGGACGACGTTGCCAGCCTGGCCGCCGACCCCGACCAGGACCCCGGCCTCGCGGCAGAGGCGGCGGACGGCGGCGGCCTCCTTCGACGCCGGCTCCTTGGTCGCGCGGTCGGTCACCAGCTCGACGCCGATCATCAGGCCGAGGCCGCGGACCTCGCCGATCAAGGGGTGGCGCTCGGCCAGCGCCCGGAGCTGGGCGAGGGTCCGCTCCCCCTTGCGGGCGGCTTCCTGGGGCAGCCGCTCCTCCGCCATGACGGCGGCGTTGGCGAGGGCGGCGGCGCAGCAGATCGGGTTGCCGCCGAAGGTCGAGAGGTGCTCGCCGGGCCGCAGGGTGTCGGCGATCTCGGGCCGGGCGATCGTCGCGCTGAGGGGGAAGCCGTCGGCGATCCCCTTGGCCATCACCATGATGTCGGGCTCGACCCCGAAGTGCTCGATCGCGAACAGTTCCCCGGTGCGGCCGAAGCCGGACTGGACCTCGTCGGCGATGAAGAGGATGCCGTGGCGGTCGAGGACCTCTTTGACGCGGCGGAAGTAGGAGGCGGGTGGGATCAGGATGCCCCCCTCGCCCATCACCGGCTCGGCGATGAAGGCGGCGACGTCGCCGCTCGACTGGTACTGGATCGCCCACTCGACCATCTCGGCGCAGCGCTCGGCAACCAGCTCCGGGTCGTCGGTGTTGAACGGGTTGCGGTAGACGTAGGGGGCGGGGGCGAAGGCGATCCCCGGCAGGTAGGGCCCGCCGCGGGTCTTGCGCGCCTGGTTGCCGGTGATCGAGAGGGTGCCGGCGGTGCGGCCGTGGAACGAGTGGGTGAGGGTGATGAACTCGTGGCGGCCGGTGTACGCCTTGGCGAGCCGCATCGCGGTCTCGATCCCCTCGGCCCCGGAGTTGCCGAAGAAGCTCTTCTGAAGGCGGCCGGGGGTGATCTCGGCCAGCTTCTCGGCCAGTTGGGCGACGACCGGGACGTAGTAGATGTAGGTGCCGGTGTGGACGACGGCGTCGAGTTGCTCGCGGACGGCGGCCAGCACTTTCGGGTGGCGGTGGCCGGCGTTGACGACCGAGATGCCGGCGAAGCAGTCGAGGTACTCGGTGCCGTCGGCGTCCCAGACGGTCGCCCCCTCGGCGCGGGCGACGACGACCGGCTCGATGGCGGCGACGAAGGAGGTGGTGACGTAGCGGCGGTAGCGCTCGATGGTGGCGTCGTGGTGGTTGGCCGGCGCTTCGACCGGGGCCGTGCCGTTGGTGGCCGCGGTCGCGACGGTGCCGTTGCTGGGTGCCATGGTTCGCTCTCCCTCCGTCCTTGGCCGGGGCGCCGACTCCGGCGCTCCTGGCTCGGCGGCGTCGTCCCGTT
>JBBSNJ010000538.1:0-3232 GCA_038232775.1 Thermomicrobiales bacterium | reverse complement strand
GCGGGGGGGCCCCCCCCCCCCCCGGGGGCGGGGCGGGGGGGGGGGGGGGTGCGGCCCGCTCTCCGGGAAACGAAAGTCATTGCCCAGATTCCGTATGAGCTGTCTTTGGCGTCGCGGGACAATCAGAGCGAGGGAATGGCGGTCAAACCGCCGGCAGTCCTCGACACACCGGCGAGTCGAGGCCGAGGCGACGTCAGTTGGGGAAGAGTTCGTCCAGGCGAGCGCGGGCACCCTCGGCGTCCGGCACGGTCGAGACGGTGATCGTGCCGTCGAGGATGGCACGGCGAGCCTCGTCGACCGCCTGGCGGGCCGCCTCGGGGATCCCCGCCGGCGGTTCGAGGAGGCGGACGCCCCCATTCTCCATGGTCAGCGTGTAGACCCCGCCGAAGGTGCCCGCTTCGAGGTCGGCCACCATCCGCCGGTAGAGGCCCGTGTAGTCGAAGAGGACGGAGGAGAGGAGGAGGTCGGCGTGGTCGGCGCGCTTGTCGCCGATCACGTCGATGAACCAGGCCGGCGGCTCGTCGTCGCCGAGCGCCGCGTTGTGCTCGGCGATCGCCTGGATCATGCCGAACGAAGCACCATCCCCCTGCCCGAAGACGACGTCGGCGCCGGCGGCGAGCTGCTGCTCGACGACCCGCTTGGCGGCGGCCGCATCGTCGTAGGCCGCTTCGCCGATCACGTTGTAGAGCAGCTCGGCCTCGGGCCGGGTCGCCGCGAGCCCCTCGGCGAAGCCGACCGTCATCAGGTTCCAGGTCGGCGGCTCGCCGGAAACGGCGACAGCGACCGTGCCGGAGCGGCTCACCTCCCCGGCGAGGACGCCGGCCAGGTAGGCGGCTTGCTGGGCCTCGGTCTCGACGTCGGCGACGAGGCCGGGGGCGACGGCGGCGGGGTTCTCGACGACCGAGACCGGAACGCCGCTGGCCGCGGCGAACTCGGGGCAGACGGTCTGGTAGCCGCTGGCGTGGCAGATGATCAGGTTGGCGCCCTCGGCGGCCAGATCGCGGAGGATCGGGGTGATGTCGTCGTACCCGGCCGAGTCGGCGATCTCGGCCTCGATCCCCAGCTCGGCGGCGACCGCGTCGAGGGCGTCGGCGGCTTGCTGGTCCCAGCCCTGATTGGTGCGGCTGGCCGGCGTGATGAGGGCGACCCGGTCGACCTCGACCGCGGGACTGGCGGCGACCGGCGACGAGGCGTCCTGGGCCGCGGCCGGCAGCGCGGGGAGGAGGGCGAGCAGGACGAGCAACGGGAATCGTGGGCGCCGACGGCGGGACGGCGGGCAGGTCGACCGGGGCATCGGTGTCGCTCCTGTGGCCAGCCGGCGGCGGGCCGCGGTGGTCCCGCACCGCCGGCGGCGGGGCGGGGGTGGATGGCGAGGGAGGAAGCTTACCGCGACCGTCGGGCGCTTCGCCGGTATCGTGCTGGCAAGGATCGTCTCTTGCTCTTCAGGTGGTAGGTCGGGGCGCCGCTGGCTGCGCCCGGCGGGCGCGGGCCGACCATCGTCACCACCGGTCCCCGAGCAAGCGCGGGCACGACTCTTCAACACGCCGGGCTCGGATCCGAGTCAGCGCTCGCCGCGGCGGTAGAAGGTGCCGAGGGCGGCGGGCAGCGGACCGCGGCGGACGAGGAGGAGGGCGAGGACGACGCCGAGGTAGGGGAAGCTGTTGATCAGCTCGACGCGGAGGGGGAGGCCCCAGAGCTCGTCCCAGCCGAGGATCTGGAGGGTGTTGCCGAGGGAGCGGAGGAGCCCGAAGAGGAGGGCGGCGAGGGCGATCAAGCCGGGTCGCCAGCGACCGAGCATCGTCAGGGCGAGGGCGATGAAGCCGAGGCCAGCGGTCATCCCGACTTGGAAGAGCTTGAGGTCGACCACCGAGAGGTAGGCGCCGGCGAGCCCGGCCAGGGCGCCCCCGAGACAGACGGCGCCGGTCCGGGTGCGACCAACATCGACCCCGGCGGCGTCGGCGGCGAAGGGGGACTCGCCGGCGGCGCGGAGGGCGAGACCGAAGCGGGTGCGGCGGAGGGCCAGGGCGGCGAGGGGAACGCCGGCCCAAGCGAGGTAGAACGGTACCGTCTGGCGGAAGAGCGGATCGCCGACGAGCGGCAGCCGACTCAGGAGGGGAAGCGCCAGGCGCGGCGCGACGATGTCGGCGACCGGGTTGCGGCCGGCGTAGAGGTCGCGGAAGAGAAAGGCGGCCAGCCCGGCGGCGGCGATCGTGATCGCGAGGCCGACCAGCGGTTGGTCGGCCCCCCAGCGGACGGCCAGCAGGGCGAAGAGGAGCGCGAGGGCGAGGCCGGCGGCGAGGCCGGCGGCGAGGCCGGCCACGAGGCTGCCGCTCCGCTCGGCGGCGACGAAGGCGGCGAAGGCGCCGGCGACGACCATCCCTTCGATCCCGAGATTGAGGACGCCGGCCCGTTCGGCGAACGCCTCGCCGAGCGCGGCCAGCAGGAGGGGGACGGCGGCGACGACTCCGGCGGCGAGGAGGGCGGTCAGATCCGGGCCGGTCACGGCTGGGGCTCGGCGGGCGGCGGCGGGGCCGGGGGAAGGCGGCGCTCGAGCACGGCGACGGCGGCGAAGGCGAGCAGCATCAGCCCTTCGAGCAGCTCGACGAAGGCGGGAGGGATGGCGAGCGGGCGGGCCATCAGCTCGGCGCCGAGGGTCAGCCAAGCGAGGAAGAGGACGAAGGGGAAGAGCCAAAGAGGACGGAGCCGGGAGAGGTAGGCGACGGCGAAGGCGGTGAAGCCGTACGCGGGGTTCCAGTTGCCTTGGAACAGCCCCTTGACGCCGAGGACGTCGTTGGCGCCCGCGAGCCCGGCCAGGGCGCCGCTGGCGAGGAGGGCGACGGCGACCAGGCGGGAGGTCGGGAACCCGGCATGGCGGGCGGCACGTGGGCTCCGGCCGAGGAGGTCGAGCGCGAAGCCGAGGGCGGTAGCACTGAAGAGGAGGGCGACCGCGACCACGACCAGCAGGGCGACGGCGAGCCCGAGGTGGGCGCCGAGACCCGGGAGGGACGGGAGGCGGAGCTCGATCGGCAGGGCACGGGTCTGGGGGGGGACGGCGGCGGGGTCCTTGACCGGACCTTTGACGAGCCACGAGGTGAGATTGAAGGCGACGTAATTCATCATCAACGTGGTCACGATCTCGTTGACGCCCCAGCGGGCGCGGAGGAAGGCCGGCCCGGCCGCCCAGAGGAGGCCACCGAGGAGAGCGGCGGCGCCGGCCAGCAGCCAGAGGAGG
>JBBSNJ010000537.1:0-3238 GCA_038232775.1 Thermomicrobiales bacterium | reverse complement strand
GGCGCCGGCGGCATCGTCCAGTATGCCCACCTCCCCGCCTACCGAGCGGCGGGATTCCGCGTGGTCGGGATCACCGACACGGACGCGACCAAGGCGCGGCGGGTGTCGGAGGAGCACGGCATCCCGCGCGTCTACGCCGATCTCACCGAGCTGCTGACCGACGCCGAGGTGGAGGTCGTCGACGTCGCGGTCTACCCTTCGGCCCAGCTCGCCGTGGTCGAGGCGGCGGCGGCGGCCGGCAAACACCTCCTCTGCCAGAAGCCGCTGGCCGACGACTACGGGCGGGCGGTGCGGACGGTCGAGGCAGCCGAGGCAGCGAGCGTCCTGCTCGCGGTCAACCAACAGATGCGGTGGGACGCCGGGATCCGCTACCTGAAGGGCCTGCTGGACGGTGGCTGGTTGGGGGAGCCGACCTACGCCTCGATCCAGGTCCACACCCTGACCGACTGGAGCCTCTGGCCCTGGATCTACGAGAGCGAGCGGCTGGAGGTGATGTACCACTCGATCCACTACCTCGACAGCCTCCGCTTCCTCCTCGGCGACCCGGAGCGGGTGTTCGCCTCCGGCAGCCGCTCACCGGGGGAAACGACACCGGGCGAGACGCGGACGCTGACCGTCTGGGAGTACCAGTCGGGGCGGCGGGCGCTGGTCGATGTCTGCCACGGCACGTGGCAACCCGACCGCTACGCGACCTTCCGGATCGAGGGGACGGAGGGGGTGGCGAAGGGAACGATCGGGTTGCTCTACGACTACCCCCACGGTCGCCCGGATACGATAGACGTCTCATCGCGGCGGTTCGAGGACGGGGCCTGGTTCGCGCCGCTGCTCGAGACCCGCTGGATTCCGGACGCCTTTGTTGGGCCGATGGCGTCTCTGCTACGCGCGATCGAGGGCGACGGCCAGCCGGAGACGAACGGACGGGACAACCTCGCCACCCTAAGGGCGGTCTTCGCCGCCTACCAGTCGATGGCCGAGGGGCGCGCCGTGCGGCCGGACGAGTTCGGCGCCTGACAAAGAACGTGGCACGGAGTCGAGCCACGCCGTACTCTCGCGCTCCGTTCGCTCCCCGGCTCGCGCGGACCGCCGAGCCGGATGCTCTTCCATGCGGCGGCCCCGCGGCGGCCGATTCCCACCGGTGGAGGTGGGAGCGAGCGAGTCATACCCACTTCGGCTGATCGGTGGGGCTTCGTCTCCCTCTCTCCTGCCGCGGCGGGAGAGGGCGGGGGGCGAGAGCCGGCGCCGCAAATACCGCAACTCACAAGGCGTTCGTGGAAGCCGCGATCGATCAGACGTGATTGGTAGATCGCGAGAGAGGCAGCGGCGATGGCGGAGCGGGAACGGTTTCGGGTGGGGATCGTCGGCTGCGGGGCGATCGCCCAAATCCAGTACCTGCCGCTGCTGCGGGAGATGGCGGGTGAGTTCGAAATCGGAGGCTTGTGCGACGTCTCGGGCGAGGTGCTCGACACGCTCGGTGAGCGCTACGGTGTCCCGCCCGCGCGGCGCTTCGGCGACTTTCGGGCGCTGGCGGCGAGCGACGTCGAGGCCGTCGTCGTCTGCAACTCGGGGTCGCACGCCGCCCCCAGCATCGCGGCGGCGGCAGCCGGCAAGCACGTCCTGGTCGAGAAGCCGATGTGCACCACCCCAGAGGAGGGGGCGGCGATGGTCGCCGCCGCCGAGCGGGCCGGCGTTTCGCTGATGGTCGGCTACATGAAGCGGCACGACCCCGGCTACCGCTGGGCGGCGGAGTGCGTGGCGCAGATGGCGGACCTCCGGTGGGCCGAGGTGCGGCACCTGCACCCCGACAACGGGCTCCATCTGGCGCGTTTCGACCTCGTACGGGGGTCGGATTTGCCCTTCTCGGCGCGGGCGGAACTGGACGCGGAGTACGGGGCGGCGGTGGCCCAGATGCTCGGCTTCGAGACAGCGGCGGCGTTGCCGGCGGCGGTCCGCAGGGCCTTCTTCTGGGTCCACAACTCGATGATTCACGACCTCGGCAACCTGCACGGCCTGTTCGGCCCACCGGAGCGGGTCGTCGGCACCGAGATCTGGGCCGACGGGAACGCGATCACGACCACGCTCGCCTACTCGACCGGACTACGGGCGACCTGCACCTGGGTGGACTTGCCGGCGCTGCCAGCGTTCGAGGAGACCCTGGCGGCCTATGGCTCCCGCGAGCGAGTGCGCGTCTCCTTCCCGACCGGCTTCTCGATCGGGTCGCCGACGACGGTGGTGCGGGAGGGAGTCGACGAGACGCAGCCGTGGCGCGAGGAGCGAAGTTGGCAGGAAAACCCCTTCGCGCTCGAACTGCGCCACCTGCGGGACTGCGCGCGGACCGGCGCGGCGCCGGCCAACGACGGACGGGCGGCGGTCCGCGACATCGAGCTGGTGCGGGACCTCTTTCTCACCTACCTCGGCGACCGGCCCTGACCCACTCCCTCGGCCGGGCTCGGGCGTCAAACGCCCCGGCCGGGGGCGCGGCGCAGCATCGAGTGCGCGGCCGGCGTGGTCGGCCGCGGGTGAAGCCGAGCCGATCGATTTGGGAGGCGCTGGCATGGGAGAGCCGTTCGAGGTCTGGGACTTCCGGAGCGACGTCCGCAACGTCGTGGTCAGCCCCGAGATCCGGGGGCGGTTCCTGCGGATGGAGCCGGGCGAGGTCGGACCGTTCCACAGCCACGACCTGGGCCAGGAGCTCTTCATCGTGCTGGAGGGTCGAGCCGAGTTCGAGATCGAGGGGCACCGGCGGACGCTGGGGCCGGGGCAGGGATGTTTTGCGCGGGCGGGGGAGCTGCACGAGGTGCGGACGGTTGGCGACGAGCCAATGACGCTCTTCTTGGCGGTCACGCCCCACCTAGAACCGACCCACACCTTCTGGGAGGGGGACCGCCGGCTGCCGCCCGTCTACGGCTTTTGGACGCCAGCCGGCCTCGCCGGTCAGGACGCACCGACTGGCTCCCTGCCGGAGCTGGCGGACCAGCACGCCGCGGCGCTGCGCTCGGCGCGGGAGGCGTTGGTCGCCCAAGAGACGGCCGTCGCGGCCGAGTCGGAGCGGCTGCGGACGACCGCGGCGGCGGGAGAAACGGCGGGGTCGAAGGCGGCGGTCGATGCGATGGAGCTCGGGATGCGGCAGAGCGCCGAGCGCTTCGTCGCGCTGATGGCCGCTTGGAATGAGCTGGCACTGGCGATGGGGCTGCGCGCGGAGCGTAACCGTTGAGCGGACCGTCCGGGAGCTCGAAGAGCG
>JBBSNJ010000536.1:0-3245 GCA_038232775.1 Thermomicrobiales bacterium | reverse complement strand
TGTGACGCTGGCGTCTTCATGTTGGTCGTCGCCGACTACGAGGCTCACGCGGCCGTCCTCGTCGAGCGCTTTCACGGAGGCCACCACCGAGGGTCCGAGCGCCGGGCCGAGGCGGAGGTCGGCGCGAACCTTTCCGCCGGTTATCGTTGCGTCGACGACGCACCGCATCCCCCGCCAGGTAACCGCATCGATGGTGGCCCGGGTCGTTCCGCCTCCGCTCCGCTCGATCAGCAGGTCGGGGATCAAGCACTCCTGGATGCTGATCCCGCCGTGCGAGTACACGGGCGAAGCGTTGAAGCAGGTGATTCCCGGTGCCGTTGCAAACCTCCGCGCCGGGTTCCAGTGCCAGGGAGCCGTGGGAACGGATACCTGGGACGCACCCGCGATCGTCGCGCACCGGGCCCAGCGGCTCGCGGTGAGGTGTTTCGGGAGGTCGATCTTGGGCAGGCCCCCCGGCAGAAGGAGCCAGCCGTGGTCCGTGACGACGCGGACCGAGCGCCACCCACCGTCGAGGAGACCGACGATTCGCTCCACCAGGCGGTCGAGTTCGGAGTCGAGTTGGCGGGCGAGCCCGATCCCCAGCTTGTGGCCGAGGCTGTCGATCTCGCCTTCCTCGCTCCAGCCCCGAGCCTGGTCCGAGGCCGGCCAGTCGCCGAGATCGCCACCGAGCAGCTGAGAGCCGGCGCGCTCCAGCTCGATCCGGATCCTCGAGGCGTTGACCGGTCGGCCGTCCCTCGAGAAGGAGGGGGCGAAGTCTTCCGGCAGCTCCTCGCCAACAATCTCCCGTCCAACCGGCGTGACCGCGGGCTTCGCGGTGGCGGTAACCGTGGGGAGGGCCGCCCACCGGTGGTCGACGTGGACGCGGCACCCTCTCCCTTCCAGACGCTCCGCCAGCACCTGGCCGAGGTCGTAGCGAAGACCGTCGGCGAAGACGAGGCACCCTCCTTCGGGCGCATCCACTTGCTCCGCCTCCGCGCTCTTCGGGAGGGGGTGAGCCGCGGCCGCCCGCTGGAAGACCCGTGCGCTCGCGTCGAGCCAGGGCTCGATAAGACACCGGACGACGCCATAGATAAGCCCCTCGTCGGCAGAGGGGGCGAGCGAGATGGCTCGCCACGAGGCACCGTCGGCGCGCCAACCGCCCTCGGCGTACGTTTGGCCGATCTCGTCCGGGGTTCCGCCGCCGAGAGTGCTTTTCGCATGGGTGGAGAGGACTGCCAGGGGCTCGAGCACGGCGGCCAGTGGGGCGAGCCCCATTCGGGCCCAGACCCAGCTCCGCCGCTCCCCGTGCTCCCTGTCGAGTTTCAGAACCCGCGTGCAGGCGTCGCCGTGCGGGAGCCCCCGGATCTCCTGCAGTGCGGCCCGCACGCTCGCCTCGGCGGCTGCGTTCTCATCGGGCCAGCGGGATCGGTCCACGAAGAGATCCGTGGGCTTGCTTCTGCGGAGAAGCTCAGGGATGCCGGGGTAGGCGGTCGGAGCTTCCTCGAACCGAACCCATGCATCGGCCCACGGCCCCTCGCCGGATCCGAGCCGCCGACCCGCGACAATCTCCCCATCCGCGTCCGGGTCGAAGCCGAGCTGCGTTCTGCACTGGCTGCGGAAGGCGGCCCATCGCTCGGCGCCCGCGCGCTCTCGCCAAGCCGCGGGTTCGCTCATCCAGCGGAGGAGGTCCCGGTAGAGGTCAATGGTGAGGAGGCGGTCGAAGTCGTCGGCCTCGAGCCGCCGTCCCCGAAGCTGCTGGAGCGGCGTCTCGGCCACTTCCCGCACGGCGCGGGTGAGGCCTTCCCGCGTCGCCTCATCCCGGGCGAGTTCCAGCCCGAGGCCCTGGGGTGAGGTGAGGAAGGCCGTTATCGTCCAGTCGTGTCCGCCCTTCTGCAGCCAGAGCGCGCCCCGGTACATGAGCTCCACCAGCGGCTGGAGCGACCGGGGGCAATCCTCGCCCGCCCTCAACTGCTGTCGTCCGACCCCCGGGAGGTAGAGCACCGGAACGGAGTCCCCCGGGAAGTCGGGGGGGGCCACCGTTCCGTCCACCACGCACCGCAGCCAGATCGCGGGACCCGTCCGTCGCTCCGGAGCAAACTCGCCCAGGACGAGAAGCTCGGGGAGCCGGGCCCGGACCGCGTCGATGAGGGGGAGCCACTGGCGATCTGGATCGGTCCAGAGGATCGCGGCCGGCGGCTCCACCCCGTCGGGCACAGCGACGCAGGCGCGCAGCCGCCCGGTGATCGCATCCAAGAGGGTCGTCTCCCCGGCCTCCGTGGCGGCGCTCACTTACTTACTCCCCCGCTGCGCCCGTTTTCGCGCCAACTCCTTGGCAGCGCGGGAATAGTGCAGCTCGTTCCAGCGCGCGCCGTCGAACGCTTCGCCCGCTGGAATGGCGCTCGGCGTCTCCGCGCCGAAGTCCGTCCGGTGCCGCTGATGCTTCTCAGGATCGCAGCTCCAGAACCACGGGAAGTCGGCCCGGGGTCGGAGGCTGTGGGGCTCTTTCCCCCGGTCCTTCGTCCATTTGACGTTCGGCTTCCAGCGGAGGATGCCCGCACCCTGTCGACCGATGCCCTCGGCCATCAGAAAGGGCCGGATATTCAGCCGCCCGCCGTCGTTGACATCCGGATCCCAGCCGACGGGTTGCTCGCGAAGGGGCTTCCAGCGAACGAAGATGTCATACGGGGGCTCGCCCTCGAGAATCTTCTTCAGCTCCTCCTGAAGCCGCAGGGCGGCGGCGAGTCGGGCGTCGGCCCCCTCCTGGCCGCCTTGCCGCGCGGCCCGCTGGCGTTCGATCCACTCCCCCAGGTAGGTGAAGGTGAGGGATTCCAGCGTCCGCCGCCCGAGCCCGTCGGGTCCGGTGAGCCTGTGGTAGCTCACCAGCGCGTTGAAACCTTCCCTGAGGCCGTCCCAGACGTGCCAGACAAAGGGCCGGTGCTGGAAGAGCTTGCAGTGCTCCTCGAAGAAGGCCTCCCGGAGCCAGTCATCCAGGGATGCCCGGCGCCGCCCGGCTCCGTGCGCGGCGTCCGCGGCCGCGGCGAGGAGGGCGCGCTCCCTCGCGGCGGACCACTCGCTGCCGGAGGCCGCAGTGAGCAGCGTGCGGAGCCGGTCGGTGGCGGAGGCCTCCCCCCGGACCGACGAGAGGCAGACAATCCCGTCGTTATCCGCGAAGCCGCCAGCGTCCAGCTCCCGGGAGCGCTCGACCAGCGACCGGGCCTCGGCCGAGAGGCGCATCTCCGGGTCGAGCTCCGCCGGCCAGCGGTAGC
>JBBSNJ010000535.1:0-3250 GCA_038232775.1 Thermomicrobiales bacterium | reverse complement strand
GGAGACGTAGCCGGAGACGCCGTCCTCGATCACGGTCGGCAGCTCGGTGGTGGCGAGGGCGACGACCGGCATGCCCAGGGTCATCGCCTCGACGACGGCGAGGGGGAGCGAGGTGTAGCGCATCGGGCTGAAGAGGAAGCGGTAGCGGGCGAGCCGGCGATGGAGATCGCGGTAGGGGACGTCGCCGAGGCCGCCGAACGCCTCCGTTCCCATCCCAACGGCGTCGAGCGGGAGCCCGACCTCGTCGCGGCCCCAGAGGAAGAGGTCGTGGCCGGCGACGCGGGGGCGCTTGGCGGTGCCGTTGGCGACGAAGACGCCGCGGGCGAGGCTGCCGTCGTAGCGGGCGGCGGGGTCGATCGCGACGCTGTGCTCGACGACCGCGGTCGGGGTTTGGCCGTTGTCCCACATCAGCCGGTTGTAGTGGGTGACGTGGACGAGGAGGGTGGCGGGGTCGTCGACCGGGTGGCGGGTCAGGACGGCGCCGGGCTTCGGCGTATTGTGCTCGAGGTAGATGCGGGGGAGGTGGCGCTGGGCGGGCGAGAGGATCGCCTCGGCGTCCTCGCCCCAATTCCTGGTGGATTGGTAGACGACGAGGTCGAGGTCGAGGTCGCGGACGCGCTCGGCGGCCACCTCGCGGACGCGGTCGGGGAGGTCGAAGGTGGGGCCGCGACCGCCGTAGCCCTCCGGCCGCCCCGGCTTGATCGGCAGGAACCAGTCGTGGTCGAGGCGGGCGAGCGCGTTCAGGTAGCTGCCGTGGACGTGCCAGATCAGGATCTTCAACCGGCGCATGGGGCCTCCCCAAGGGTGGCGGGTCGACGGCGGCGGGTGGCGGGGAGGGACGAAGCCCAGTCGGCCGCGGCCCGCCGCTGACCGCGGCGGATCAGGGAGAGCTGGCGATCGCAGGCCGCCAGGACCGGCTCGACCGGGAGCGCCGCCAGGTCGCCGCCAGGTTCCTCCCCCAGGATCGGGCTCCGTCCTGGGGAGCTTCGGGGGTCGAACTCCGCCGCGTCCACGATCAGGTGGCGCGAGCGATCGAGCGGCGCCCAGCGCTCAGGCCGGCTGGGACCGAAGAGGACGACGCTGGCGGTGCGGGCGGCGGCGGCGAGGTGGGAGGCGCCGGTGTCGTTGGTGACCAGCAGGTCGAGGCCGGCGATCAGGGCGGCGAAGGTGCCGAGGACGGTGGCGCCGGCCAGGTCGAGGACGGGGACGCCCGGCGGGAGGGCGGCGCGGAGGGCGGCGGTCAAGGGCCGCTCCGACTCGGCGCCGGTCAGGAGCAGGCGCGCACCGTGGTCGGCGGCGAGGGCGGCGGCGAGGGCGGCGAAGCGCTCCGGGTGCCAGCGCCGGGCGGGGTCTTTGGCGCCGGGATGGAGGGCGACGAAGGGACCGTCTCCGGCGGGCGCGGCGGCGAGGAGGTCGCGGGCACGGCGCGCTTCGTCGGCGGTCGTCGCAAAGTCGGGGAGGTCGCCACCCGCGGCTCCCGGCCCGGACGCCCGGTCCGGGGAGGGTACCTCCTCAACCGGCTCCGGGTCTCCCAGCGCGGCGACGAGGCCAAGCCAGCGCTCGATCTCGTGTTCGTCCTCGCGCCAAGGGAGGGAGCAGGTCAGGCGATCGTCGGCGCCGAGCGCGTAGCCGAGGGTGGCGCGGGCGCCGAGGGCGGCGACGAAGCCGTTGCTGGCGGGGCCGCTGCCGTGGAGCTGGAGGGCCAGGTCGGAGCCGGTGGCGTGCGCCCGACCCAGGAACGCCGCCGAGGCGGCCGGGTCGGCGGGGACTTCGGCCAGGCCCGGCCAGCCGGGGAAGGGATCGAAGCGATCGACATACCCCCAGCGGGACACGAGATCGGCCGCCCAGGGGAGACCGATCAGGGTGATCTCGGCCTCGGGGAAGCGGCGGCGGAGGGCGCGCAGGGCGGGGGAAGCGCAGAGAAGGTCCCCAAGGAAGAGCGCCCGAAACACGGCGATCCGGGCGGTCGGGGGGTCGAGGCGGACCAGCGGCGAGTCGGCGCGATCGCACCGTCCCCGTGGGCGATCGGGCGCGAGCCAGACCGGGAGGTCGCTCATCGGGAGGTTTCGCTGACCGGTCATCGACAAGCCTCGAGCATCTGGGCCGCAGCATCCGGCACGACCGGCACGTGCCCCGTGACCCGCAGCATCGCCGCCGCCTCGGCCGCGACCTCGGCTGGGGGGATGTCGAGGCAGGGGAGCCCGATCGGGCAGTCGAAACGGTAGCAGGGGTGGCAAGGGGTCGGGCGGCGGAGGAGGCGGGCGGGGGTGGCGCGGGGGCGCCACTGGGCTTCGAGGTCGGTGCCGGAGTAAAGGGCAAGGACGGGGGTGGCGACCGCGTCGGCGAGGTGCAGCGGCAGGGTGTTGCCGCAGACGACCAAGGCCGCCCGCTCGACCAGGGCGGCGTACTCCGGCAGGGTGGTGCCGCCGACCAGACTCGGCGTGCCGGGGGCGGCGGCGATGGTCGCCGCCACCGTCTCCCGCTCCCGCTCGACGCCGGTGACGAGGACGGGCCAGCCCTGTTCTCGGAGCAAACGGGCGACCTCGCCGCAGCGGGCGGCCGGGTAGCGGCGGGCGCGGGCGCTGGCGCCGGGGTGGAGCAGGACGAAGGGGCAGGCGGGGTCGAGGCCGGAGCCGGCGAGGCGGTCGGGGGCGGCGGCGCGGGCGGCGGCGGGGATGGCGACGGCCAAGCGGCGGTCGGCGGCCGGGAAACCAAGCGCTTCCACCAGGCGGAGGTTGCGCTCGACCTGGTGGAGGTCGTCGGGGGCGCCGCGCAGCTCGCTGCTGAGGGTGGCGCCGCCGAACTCCTTCGACTCGCCGGCGCGCCGCGGGAGGCCGGCCAGGTAGCAGACGGCGCCGGGGGGGTGGGGGCTCTGGCTGAAGGAGGAGAAGACGAGGGCGGCGTCGAACCGCCGGCCGGCGAGGCGGTCGATCAGCTCGCGCTCGCGGCCGGGGTCGAAGGGGAGGCCGTGGGGACCGCCCAGATCCTGCCAGACGGATCGCCAAACGATCACGTCGTCCACCCACGGCAGGAGGGGAGCGACGATGGCCCCGCCGGGGGACGCGAGGAGGGTGAGACGGGCGGCGGGGGATGCGGCCTTGATCGCCCGAAGCGCGGGGCCGAGCATCACCACGTCGCCGGCGTTGTCCATCCGCACCGCGAGGATATTGTGAGCTTCGAGCCAAGCCGAGGGAAGGGAGGCGGCCGCGAGCGCCGGAGCCAAACCAGAGCTCACAGCCCCACCCCCGCG
>JBBSNJ010000534.1:0-3251 GCA_038232775.1 Thermomicrobiales bacterium | reverse complement strand
CGGCAGCCCGACCAGGAACGCGAACCCCGGCGCGAATCCCATGCAGGCGACCCGATACTCCCCGGCCGCGTGCCGCCGCGCCACCTCCGCCGGCGAGAGTCCGAGGCGGCCGGCGACCTCCGCCAGGTCCGGTCCGCCTTCTCCGCCGTAGACGACCGCGATCGCCACCTCCCGCCCGTCGGCCCCCCCCGACCCGGTCCCCGCGACGGCGAGCCGCCGCACCACCCCGGCCACCGCCTCACCATCCGTCGCCCGCGGGTCGAAGCCGAGCAGCAGCGTCCGGTAGGAGGGCACCACCTCGACCAGACCGGGGATCGCCGCCGCCTCGAGCGCCGCCGCCAACGCGGCGACCCGCGCCACCAGCGCTGGGTCGATCCCCTCGCCCAACTCGACCAGCAGCCCCGACGCCGCCAGCGGCCGGATCGCCGGCGGCGCGGCCGGATCGGTCGCCTCCGGCCGCATCACCGGGCGGCGAGCGGGGCGATCTCGACCCCCGCCTCGGCGAAGCGGCGGCGGATCGCCTGGGCCATCGCCAGCGCGCCGGGGGTGTCCGAGTGGAGGCAGAGGGAGTCGATCTCGAGATCGAGCTCGGTCCCGTCGAGCGCCGTCAGCTTCCGCTCGACCACCAGGCGCAGGGCGCGCTCGGCCGCCGCCTCGGGATCGTCGATCACGGCCCCCGGCAGCCGCCGTGAGACGAGGGTGCCGTCCGCGTTGTAGGCGCGGTCGGCGAACCCCTCCCGCGCCGTCGGCAGCCCCGCCGCCTCGGCCGCGGCGAAGAGCGCCGTCCCCGGCTGGGCGAGGAAGACCAAGGCTGGGTCGTAGGCGCGGACGGCGGCGGCGATCGCCGCGGCCAGCTCCGGCTCCCGCACCGCGCGGTTGTAGAGCGCCCCGTGCGCCTTGACGTGCCGCAGCTCGACGCCGCCCGCCCGGCAGAAGGCAGCGAGGGCGCCGATCTGGTAGAGGACGTCGGTCCGCACCTCGTCCGGCGTGGCCACGATCTCCCGCCGGCCGAAGCCGACCAGGTCGGGATAACCGGGGTGCGCCCCGACTCCGACCCCCCGCTCCCGGCAGGCCGCCACCGTCCGCTCCATCACCCGCGGGTCGCCGCCGTGGAAACCGCAGGCGACGGTCGCGCTCGAGATCAGCCGAAGCAAATCGTCGTCCGGCCCCAACCGCCAGGCGCCGAACCCTTCCCCCAGGTCGCTGTTGAGATCGATGCTGCCGCCCCCCGCCATGCTCCACCCCCTCACGCCTTCGCCCACCACCCGCGCGGTCATCCGTTATGTCGATGAAACAACCGACGTTCCGAGGCCTTCAAGGAGTCCGTACCTTCCGGCTCTCAACGCAGCCGGATTCTTCGGCAGGCTTGGAACGATGGTTGCCGGGGCGCAAGACGGAATCCCGCTGATCCGCTGCGTCCGCCGTCCGCCGGCTGCCGACTACAGTCCAAGATACGCCCGCCGCACCAGGTCCGACCCGAGCAGCTCGCGGCCGGTACCGGCGAGGACAGTCTCCCCGGTCTGGAGGACGTAAGCGCGGTCGGCCAGCTCCAGCGACTCGCGCACGTTCTGCTCGACCAGCAAGATCGTCATCCCTTCCTGGGCGATCCCCCGGATCGTCTGGAAGATCTCGTCGACCAGCTTCGGCGCGATCCCGAGCGACGGCTCGTCGAGCATCAGCAGCGTCGGCCGCAGCATCAGGCCGCGCCCGATCGCCAGCATCTGCTGCTCGCCGCCGGAGAGGGTCCCCGCCCGCTGCTCGGCCCGCTCCCGCAGCCGCGGGAAGATGCCGAACACCCGCTCCAGCATCTCCCCCTCGCCGGCTCGCGCCCGCGGCGCGTAGGCGCCGACCAGCAGGTTCTGCTCCACCGTCAGGCGGCCGAAGAGGCGCCGCCCCTCCGGCACGTGGGCAATCCCAAGCGCCGCGATCCGGTGGGCCGGCCGGCCGCCGATCGGTTCCCCGCGGAAGCGGATCGTCCCCCGGTCGGGCCGCAGCTGGCCCGAGATCGTCCGCAGGGTGGTCGACTTGCCGGCGCCGTTGGCGCCGACGATCGAGACGACCTCCCCCTCCCCGACCGCGACGCCGACGTTGTGCAGCGCCGGCACGCCGTCGTAGGAGGCGGCGAGGCCCTCGACCTCGAGCAGCATCAGGCGCCCTCCGCCGCCGGCGGCCGGTACTTCTCGCCGAGGTAGGCGGCGACCACCGCCGGGTCGCGGGCGATCGCCGCCGGCGGCCCCTCGGCGATCTTGACCCCCGAGTCGAGCACGACCAGCCGGTCGGAGAGGGGCATCACCACCTCCATCACGTGCTCGACCAGCACGATCGTCACCCCCCGCCCCGCGATCGCCCGGATCAGCTCGACCGCCTGCCCCCGCTCCCACGGATTCAAGCCCGCCATCACCTCGTCGAGCATCAGCAACCGCGGCTCGGTCGCCAGCGCCCGCGCCAGCTCGACCCGCTTCTTGTCGGCGATCGTCAGGTTCGCCCCCAGCACGTCGGCCCGCGCCGCCAGCCCGGTGAAGGCCAGCAGCTCGTCGGCCCGCGCCCGCGCCTTGGCGGCGGCGCCGACCCGGCAGAAGGCGCCGACCATCACGTTTTCGCGGACGGTCATGTCGGGCAGGGTGCGGACCACCTGGAACGTCCGCGCCAGCCCGGCCCGGACGACCCGCTCGATCGGCCAGCCGGTGATCTCCCGACCGGCGAACCGGATCCGGCCGCTGCTGGGCGGGAAGAAGCCGGAGACGCAGTTGAAGAGGGTCGTCTTGCCGGCGCCGTTGGGGCCGATCAGGCCGACGACCTCCCCCTCGCCGACGGCGAAGGAGACGTCGCGGTTCGCCTCCAGCCCGCCGAAGCGCTTGCCGACCCGGTCGAGCTCGAGCAAGGGAGCCATCAGCCACCCGCCTCCGGGGTGCCGAGCAACGGCGCCTCCTCCCGCGCCCGCTCGTCGCGGTCGGTCGGTCGGGCGGTGCCCGTCGAGCGCCGCCGGGGACGCCGGAAGAGGGCGACGAGACCGTTCGGCTGGAAGACGGCGATCAGGACGACGAGGCCGCCGTAGAGGATCAGGTCGAGCGTGTTGCCGCCGCCGCCGAGCCAGCCGCGGCTCAACTCGGCCAGCGGGATCAGGACGGCGGCGCCGAGCAGCGGTCCGATGATCGTCCCCACCCCGCCCAGGATCGCGACCAGCGCGATCAGGACCGACAGCTCCAGGCGCATCGTCGTCTCCGGGTCGACGAAGAGGAGGTACTGGGCGT
>JBBSNJ010000533.1:0-3255 GCA_038232775.1 Thermomicrobiales bacterium | reverse complement strand
TCGTCCTCGTCGGCGACGACGACGAGGACCCGCGTGGCGGGGTCGATCTGGCGGAGGTCGGGCAGGGGCACGCCCCCTTGGTCGGTTAAGCCGCCGCAGCCCCGGCAGCCGCCCGGCTGGACCGCCATCACCACCGCCGGCACCGGCGCCCGCCCCTCGGTGGCGGGGGCGGCGGCGGCGTAGGCGATGGCCATCACCCCGCCGAGCGAGTGGCCGACCACGGCGAGCTGGGACCAATCGGGTCGGACTCCGGCTTCTCCCGCCAACTCCTCCCGCGCGACGGCGACGGCCTCGAGCAGGTTCGGGAGGAAGGTCGACCAGGGGGTGGCGAAGGCGTTGCTCGGGTGGTAATCGGGGTAGACGACGAAGGCGCCCCGCCGCACCAAGTGGTCGATCCAGCCTCGGTAGACGATCGGGTCGAGCGCGGTCGCGCCGTGGAGGAAGATCACGACCGGGAGGGTGTCGTTCGCACCTTCGGCGGGGTGGCCGGTGGGCGCGTCAACCAGGTCGGGCTCGGCCGGATCGGGCTCGACCGGGGAGAAGAGCCAGGAGCCGAGCGGTGGCTCACCGAGGCGGCGAACCTGGACGGCCGCGTAGGCGTAGTCGCTCCCACCGGGACCGGCGGTCGGTTGTCGAGGCGGACTCGGCGCCATCTGACCCGCACCGACCGCGACCGTTGGCAGGCCGGAGCTGAGCAGCAGGCAGGCGATGACGACCGCCGCCCAGGGGGACGGTCGCCGCCGCGTAGCAGGTTCGGTGCGGCAGGAGTGGGGCATGGGGGGAGCTCGGTCTCGCTCGGCGATCGACGAAGGTCGGGGGAGGCGCCTACTGGTCAGTGGTCGCCCGCCCCGACGGAGTGTAGGGTCCGGCTCGGGCGGCGCCAAGCGCCGCCCGGTCCACCGCGGCAGGTGGCGGTGGCGCTGGTCACCCTCCCCGCCGGTGCTGATCGAGCCAGCGGCTGAGGCGGGGGGCGAGGGGGCCGAGGCGCTCGATCTCCCCGGCCAGTCCCTCGAGACTCCGTCCCGGCTCGATCGTCCGCCGCGGCTCGAGCCGGCGGAGGACCAGGCCGTCTTCGCGCGCGGCCTGCTCGATCGCGCCCATCGTTGGCGCGGTGAGGGTCGCGAGCGAGGCCGCCCCGTCGTGATCGCGTGCGCCGACCAGGTAGCTGTCGCCGACTGGCGTCGGTCCGGCGACGAGGTCCGCCTCCGCCAGCGCATCCAGGGCCGCGGCGATGGTCCGGGGCGGCAGCGGCAGGGCCGTTTCCCGGACGACGACGACCCGCTCCATCGAACGATCGAGCCCGTCGATGACCGCCCAGCCGGCGACCGCCATTGGCCCCCCCGCGGCGGCGGTTGCGACGGCCACCATCACGGCGTCACCCGGAGGAAGCAGCAGGCGCAGCCGCTCGGCGGCCGCCGCATCCTCGGCGACCAGCGTCATCGCCGTCTGCTCGATCGAGCGCAGGACGTCCACCAGATCACGCAGCCGGGCGTCGTGCAGGGCGGCGATCGCCGCGCCGCCCAGGGACGCCGCGAGCTGGCGGGTGGCGTCGTCCGGCGGCTGGGCCAGGAGGACCAGGGCCTGCCGGTTGCCGGAACGGGCGGCGCTACGCCGGTCGCCGTCCGTGGAGCTGTCGAACTCGACCGTCTCGCCCATCGGGTCCGTCCCTTCGGGTCCCCGCGGCGGGGACGGTGATCGGGGCGGTCGCCCCGCTTCGCCGTCGCTGATTGTATGGTGGCGTGGGTTGGCCGTGCCGCGTTTAGGAGGGCCGGGCGCCTCGGGTCAGCGTCAAGGCTCGTGGGCGGGACGGCAAGGGAACGCAGGATGGAACGGGCCGCGCTGCCCTCGATCAAGATCGTCGCCGCGGTCGCCGCCGAGCCAGGGGCGGCCGAGCGCGCGGTCCTGGCCGTAACCGATCCGGGGCCGCCTGCCGCCGGCGATGCACCGACGGTGCTCGCCCTGATGTGCGACCGGGCATCGGTGAGTCGTCGCCCGTCGCCGGCGCTGCGGACGATGTTCGATCAGGTCGATCTTGGACTGGGCGGAGGTGGGAGGTCGGCGCGGCTGGTGCCGCCGCCTCGGTTCGGGCTCGTCGGCCGAGCCGGGAGATTGCCGCGGTGGCTGCCGGTCGATCTGCGGCGGCGGGGCGGCCGCTTCGACACAGTGCCGATGCCGGCGTCGATGGTGACGGCCGACGCCAGGTGGCTAGTGACGTCCCTGCCAGGAGCGGGGATCGGCCGCTCGAGCCGGCCGATCTGGGCGGTCGCCGCCTACGCCGGTACCCGGACGACGATCGCCGCGGCGCTCGCCCGTTCGTCGGTCGAGCCGGGGGCGATGGCCGACCTCGCCGCCGCCGTCCCGCCGGCGCTCGTCCTCCTTGCTGGCCGCTGGGGCGGGCGCGAGCTGGCGGTGGCGACGACCGATCTGATCGCCGCCGAGCTGGTCTGGCTGACTCTGGCCGAGGCCGATGGGGGCGAGGACCGGGTCGGCCCCTGGGAGGACGCGACGGTCCAGCGCGCGACCGAGCTCGACCTCGGCGCTCGCCTGCCGAGCCAGTTGGCACCGGAGGCGATCCACCTCGGCGGGACGGTGGAGCCGGCGCTCCAGTCGCTGCTCGATCAGCTCCGCCTGCGGCTCGGCATCCCGATTGCCGCCGACACCCGGTAGCCCCCGCCGCGGCCCCGACCTTCGGGTGGAACGGGGCGCCCGATGGGACCGTCGCCGCCGAGACGCGAGCGCGACCAGAGCACTCTCGACTTCAGATGGTCGCGGAGTCTCCGGCGCAACGGGCACAGGCTGCGGGAGGTCGGTGCGCGAGGTCGCCGCGACCGCTGGCTGCGTCGTGGTGAGGAGCCTTCAAGCTGGGTGACCGCTGCCACCCACTCGGCGGCTCGGCGCTGGTCGCCGGCAGTCGCGTTGGCGGCGAGGCGGAGCGCTATACTTCGGGCATTATGGCAACGACGACGACGCGCCCCGCCTTTTCCGAGCGGCTGCGGGCGCTGGCCCCGGCGCCCGGGGTCTACCTGATGAAAGACGCCCGCGGCGACGTCATCTACGTCGGCAAGGCGGTTCGTCTGCGCGACCGCGTCCGCTCCTACTTCCAGTCGCAGCGGGGGATGGACCCGAAGACGCGGGAGCTGGTCGTCCACATCGCCGACTTCGAGGTGATCCGGACCGACACGGCGACCGAGGCACTGATCCTCGAGACCGAGCTGATCAAGCGCTACCAACCCAAGTACAACGTCATGCTCAAGG
>JBBSNJ010000532.1:0-3258 GCA_038232775.1 Thermomicrobiales bacterium | reverse complement strand
CGCGACGCGGAGGGCGGGCGGCGGCGCCCGCGGCCAGGGGAGGTTGGGTGAGCAGGGAAACCAAGCGGACGGCGACCACTGCCGCGGCGACCGCCGCGACGGTGGCGAACCCCGGACCGAGCCCGGCCCCACCGCCGATCACCGGGCCGACCGCCGGCGGCTCGCCGCTGCCGCCGCTGGCGGGCGCCAGACGACCCAAACCGCCGCTGACCGTCGCCTCCGGTTGGGGGGCGGCGAGCCCGATCGAGGCTCCCGGCGCGACCGCCCGCGCGATCGCGGCGGCGTCTGGGTCGCGGTAGCCGACGATCTGACCGACGACGCCGAGCCCAGCCGAGGTGCGGCCCGCCTTCTGCTCGAACGCGTAGTCGAGCAGGACGCGGTTGTCGTCGTACCAGTCGTCCGGAGCGACCCCGTCGAGGGTGACGGAGATCATGGTCCTGCCGTCCCGCTGGGCGACCTCGACCAGGCAGTAGCCGGCGTCGTCGTCGTAGCCGGTCTTGCCGCCGATCAGCCCGTCGTAGTCGCCGAGGAGCCGGTTCGTGTTGCTGAAGGTGTAGCCGCCGTCGCTCGTCTCATAGCGTTCGGTTCCGATCGCGTCGACGAACCGGGGGTAGTGGAGGGCGTACATCGTGAACACCGCCAGATCGTGGGCGGTCGCCTGGTGCCCCTCGACCCCCCAGCCGTCCGGATTGACCAGGGTGGTGCCGGTCAGCCCCATGTCGCGGAGCCGGCGGTTGGTGCGGCCGACGAAACGGTCGATCGCCTGCTCGGCCGAGTCTCCCGGCTCCGCGCCGAGGCTGCGGGCGACGGCGCGGGCGGCATCGTTGCCGGACGGGAGCATCATCCCGAAGAGGAGATCTTGGAGGGTGAACGTCTCGCCGGGACCGAACCCCATTTGGGTCGCGTTGCCGCCGACGAGATCGTCCTCGGTGGTGGTGATCGGGAGATCGGGCGGGGCCAGCTCGATCGCCTCGACCGCGGTGAAGATCTTAGTCAGGCTGGCCATCGGCGCCGGCTCGTCCGCCCGGCGCTGGGCGAAGACTTCGCCCGTCTCGGCGTCGATCACGATGTAGTAGGTGGAGTTGATCCGCAGCTCGGGCACCTCCTGGGCGGCGGTGGTTGCTCCCGGCCGCGGCATCGCGGAAACCACCAACGCCGCCAGCAGCGAAAGGAGGACGAGCGCGGTCGGGGCCGAGGAGCGGTGGCGGCGGGACGCCCGGCCGCCGCCGCCCGGCGGTCGATCCGAGAGCCTCGGGAACCGCGGGCCGATGCCTGTCATCGCTGCTGGACCGCCACGTTGGACTACCTCGCGAGCATCCGGCCGAGGGCATTTGCGTCGGCCGATCGTAGTCATGCCCGGGGGCGACAGTCAAGCGGTCGCGGCTCTGGCTACGGAACGGGATGACGCCGACCGGGAAGACGGGGCCGGACGCGACGACGCAGGGTGGATAATAGGGGATCGAGCCACCGTGAGGGGAGACGATGTCGCGCGCCCGTCTAACCTTCGTCGCGTTGTCCGCCGTCGCGTTGTCGGCCGTCGCGCTGATCGCCGGAGCGGTTCGCGTCCGGCGCCCGAGCCCGATGCCGGCGGAGCCGCGGCCGGGGGTCGTTTTGGGATCGCGGGCGGCCGGGGTGGAGCTGTCCTCGAGGGCCGGAAACCGCGGGCCGGGCGTGCCGTGGCTGGCGACCCAAGCCGAGCGGGTGTTGGGTCTGCTCCTCCTCGCCAGCGGCATCGCGGCGGTGGTCCTGAGCGTTGCCGGGAGGAGCGGCCGCCTGCCAGAGGGCGGCGCCGACCTGCCGCTGGCGGCGACGATGGCCACGTTGATCCTCGGCGGCGTCTACCTGATGTGGAAGGTGCCGCAGTGGCAGGCGGCGGCGCGAGCCGACCACGGCCAACTCGACGACCGGGAACTGTTCGAGGTCGAGAACGCGGCGCGCGGCACGTTCGGTCAGATCCTGAGCGGTGTCGCGGTCGTGACCGGTCTCCTGTTCGCCTGGCAGCAGCTCGGCAACACCAACGAGAACCTCGAGGTCAGCCAGGAAGGGCAGATCACCGACCGCTTCTCCCGCGCCGTCGAGCAGCTCGGGAGCGACGACCCGACGGTCCGGATCGGAGCCATCTACGCCCTGGAGCGGATCGCGGTCGATTCGGAGCGGGATCAGCGCCCGGTGATGGAGGTGATGGCCAGCTTCGTCCGCGCCGACTCCGGGCTCGCCTCCCCCGTCGCGGGATCGCCGGCGGTGGTCGCGCCGTCGGTCCGCGAGATCGAAGACCGAGCCGCCTTCGGCGTCATCCGGCGTCGCGATCGCGATCGAGATGGAGCGGCACGCTGCATCGACCTGTTCCAGGCGCGGCTGCCGAGGATCAACCTCGATGGGGCATCACTGGGCGGCCTCTGCTTCCTCGAGGCCGATCTCTCGCGATCGATCTTGACGAACAGCGACCTCGCGGGCGTCAGCTTCGATCGCTCCGACTTGACGGGGGCCAATCTGGGGCGCGCCAACCTCAGCGGCGCGGTGTTGGACAACACCGCGCTGGCCGGAGTCAATCTGCGAGAGGCTAATCTGACCGGCTCCTCGCTGAAGGGCGCCGATCTGCGGGGGGCGATCGTCGATGCCACGACGACCCTGGCCAACGCCGATTTCAACGGCACCCGCCTCGACGGCGCGTTGCTGTTCGGTGCCGACCTGCGGGACGTCCGCTCGTTGTCGCGGGAACAGCTCGCGACGGCGTTGACCGACGACCAGACCCGATTGCCCCCGGCGTTGGCGGGGGACGCCTAGGGGTCGGGGAAACGCGCTTCGGGGCGGAGGGACGCCGGTCATAGGAAACGTTGGGTGAACGGTGGTGGTCGGGGCGCCGGCCCTGACCCCCAACCCCCTCTCTCGGACCGTTCGCTTTGCGGCCCCAGCGCGCGGCTCCGGGGGCCGTGGGGCCGGCGAGCAACCGCGTCGGAACCGCACCCCCGGCGCCGGGCACCCCGGCACTCGGCCGCCACGCCTCTCCGCTCTCGCCGCTCCACCTCCGCTGCGCTGGGACGAACTCCGAACCGTCCGGTAGGGGGCCGGGGGTGGGGGCCGCTCTCCGGGTAGCCGGAGCGATCACCCGGGGTCCGTCTGCGGCCGGCGGGCGCCAGCCCGGCGTCGCCCGGCCCGAAAGGGACCGGGCGGGAGCGTCGGAGCCGGCTGTATCCGGCGGCGCCCGGCGGGGGCGGCGGTCGCGGCGCCGGCCCTGCGCCCGGCAGCCGCATCCGGGCG
>JBBSNJ010000531.1:0-3258 GCA_038232775.1 Thermomicrobiales bacterium | reverse complement strand
GACCGCGCCGGTCTCGGCCGCCGCGACCTCTGCCGTCGGCTCCGCTGTGGGCGACGGCGACGGCGACGGCGACGGCGTCGTGGTGGCCACGGCCGCCTCCGGCCGGTTGACCACCCGCAGCTCGGTATCCTGGCCGGCCGCGACTTCGACCGTTTGCTCCTCGCTCTCGATCGCGAGCCCGCCGGCCGTCTGAAGCTGGCGGACGCGGTACTCCCCTGACGGCAGGTCGGGGATGTTCAACCGCCCGTCGTCGCCGCGGTCGCAGACCTCCGGGAAGCTGGTCCCCCCGGCCTCCCCCTCGACCGCGAAGCAGGTCTCCCCGACCGGGTCGCCCGCCTCGTCCTCGACCAGGATCACCAGCCGGCCGGGCCCCTGGGGGGCGCCATCTCCTTCGTCGGGCGCTTGGGTGGGCGCCTGGGTCGGGGCCAATCCCTCGTCGCCGTCGCCGGGGTCGCCGTCCCCCGCGTCCTCGTTACCGGCCGTGGGCTCCGTCTCGCCCCGGAGCGTGACGGTCAGCTCGGTCGTCTCCCCGCCGGCGGCGCTGATTCCCTCCGCCTCCGGCGCCCGGAAGCCGGCCGGCAGCAGCGTCGCCGCCACGCGGTAGCGCCCGGACGCGACGTCGGCGACGATCTCCCCGTCCTCCGCCCCGTCCGCGGCGTCGCAGACTTCCAACGCGGCGGCCGCGGCGTCGTCGCGCGGGGTGAGCGTCAGGCAGGCCCCCCGCACCGCCTCGCCGGCTTGATCCCGGACCGAGACGGCGATCGTCGCCGTCTCGGCCGCGCCGTCTGGTCGGGTGGCGGGCGTCTCCCCCGGTGCGACCTGACCGATCGGGACGATGCCATCCCCCGCATCCCCGGCGTCCCCGGCGTCCGCCGTGTCGCCGGCTGCCTCGTGGCTGATCCGGACGCGGGCACCCTCCGGTCCGACCTCGACGGCGGCGTCGGGGTTGAGCCCGTACCCCTCGGGCGCCGCGGTCTGGGCGAGCGTGAACGTCCCCGCCGGCACCCCCTCGAAGAGGACCGCGCCGTCCCCGTCGTCGTCGCAGAGCTCGTAGGCGAACTCGACGAGGGCGAAGCAGGACCCCGCGAGCGGGTCCCCATCCTCGTCGACCGAGCGCACCGCCACCCGGCCCGGCGCCCCCCCGGCCGGCTCCTGATTGGCCTCGTCGTCGGGCGCTGCCGCCGCGTCGGTCGGCGCGTCCTCGTCCGTCTCCTCGCTCCCCGCGATCGACCCGTCCGATGCCTCGCCGGCAGCCGCGACCGCCTCGGCTGAGTACGCCCCCGGCCCGAGATCGAGCGTCTGGTCCGCGGCCGGTTCCTGCCCCTCCGGCGTCCGCGTCTCGACCAGGTCGTAGGAGCCGGCGGGAAGCCCGTCTGGCGCCCGCAGCAACGTCTGGCCGTCGACCGCCCCGTCGTCCCCGTCGCAGGCCCGACCGACCGCCGTTCCGCCGTCGAGCAGGGCGAAGCAGGCACCCGGCAAGGGGGATCCGCCTTCGTCCACCTTCGTGATCGCGAGCGAGGTGCCGGCGATCGTCCCCAGCCCGACCACGTTGCCGGCGTCGTCGACCGCGACGTTGACCCGGCTCGGGGCGTCGAGGGCGACCGCGTCCTGCCCCACCACCTGATCGCCGAACAGCACTTGGAAGCCGTAGGACCCCGCCTGCGCGTCGAACGCCGCCGCGTAGCCGCCCTCGGGGGCCGGGGCGAGGGGGATCGATTGACCGAGGTCGGTCGCCAGCGTCGCCCGCTGGGCGACCGGTTCGCCGACGATCTCCCCGGTCCCGGCGTCGAAGGCGAAGTAGGCGCCGGTGGCGTCGACCGGCACGCTCAAGCTGAGGTCGGCACCGTCTGGGTCGCCGCCGCGGCCGAGCGACCGCGCTTGGTCGCCCGTCGCGACGACGCGGAAGGCGTAGTCGCCCGGCGGGACGGGCAGGGTTGCCGCCCAGGTGCCGCCCCCCGTGGCCGTCAGCGCCGTCAGCCCGCAGCTCGGGTCGTAGTCGGCCGGGCAGCCGAGCGCGGTCTGGAACGAGCCGACGACCGCGACCTGGAACGGCGCGGGGAAGGTCGGCGCCGCGCCCCGGTCTCGCTGTGCCCCGGGCGCCGCCCCCGCTGGCGGGACCGAGACGAGCGGCGCCGCCAGCCCGAGCACCATCAGGAGCACGGCGAGCAGGTGGAAGCGGGCCGGCCGTCCGGACCGGGATCGCGACCGGGGGGCAGGGGCGCGCATAGATGTTCTCCTGAGACCGTGGGGAGCGGACCGCCTCGTCCAAGCGCCGACTCGCCTGCCACGCCCGCCGCCGATGACCGCCGTCGACGATCGCCGTGCCACGAGCGCTCCGCCGGGCCACCGCACCATCCTATACGCACGGCCCACGGCGCGTGTTTCCATCGTCCCGTACTGCTCCTCGACCACTGTGCGTCGGCGAAGACTCCCGCAAACGCCGCCGCCCCGAACCCGCCTCGAGTTGGGCGCGTCGAGCCCGTGCTGCGTCACGGCCGACACGCTTTGGTTTCCCGATCCTGGTGGGGACGACGCGGGAGCGGCTCCCAGCGAGCGCGACAAGGTTGACACACTGCTGCGCTATCCTTGCCAGGGATCGTGTCGAAACAGCGTCGAGTAGGTACCCCGCACGGGAGGAGCACCACCCCATGAGCGACACGGCCTCCCGCACCTACCGCATCGCCGTCATCCCCGGCGACGGCATCGGGCAAGAGGTCGTGCCCCAGGGTCTCCGCGTCCTCGACCGCCTGGCGGAGGCGAGCGCCGGCCGCTTCGCCTTCGCCTACGAGACCTTCCCCTGGGGCTGCGAGCACTACCTCCGCACCGGCCAGATGATGGACCCGGACGGTCTCGACCGTCTGGCAGGGGCCGACGCCATCTACTTCGGCGCCGTCGGCTGGCCCGGCGTCCCTGACCACGTCAGCCTCTGGGGTCTCCGCCTGGCGATCTGCCAGGGGTTCGATCAGTACGTTTGTCTCCGCCCCGTCCGCCTTCTGCCCGGCGTCCCCAGCCCGCTGCGCGACGCCACGCCCGAGCGGATCGACTGGGTGGTCGTCCGCGAGAACAGCGAGGGCGAGTACGCCGGCATCGGCGGCCGCAACCTGGCCGGCCGCGGCCCCGGCCGCGAGGTCGCCCTCCAGGCCGGGCTCTTCTCGGCCGAGGGGTGCGAGCGGATCATCCGCTACGCCTTCGACCTCGCCCGCGGCCGCAAGCGCCGCAAGGTGACCAGCGTCACCAAGAGCAACGCCCAGCAGTACG
>JBBSNJ010000530.1:0-3262 GCA_038232775.1 Thermomicrobiales bacterium | reverse complement strand
CTCCGCCCCACCGCCCCGAGCACCCCCACCTCGGCCGCCCGCAACCGGTGACCGGCTCCGAGCACCACTGTTCCCGCCGCCACGTCTTCGCCCGCCGCCCGCACGTTGTCCCAGGGCCGCGGCGGGCGGTGGACCGCCACACTCAATCGAGACTTCTGCGTCGTAAGAAACTCCGTCTCGTCCGTCTCCTCGAAGCGAACGACCGCGTCGCTCCCCTCCGGCATCCTCGCCCCAGTCATGATCCGGACCGCCTCGCCGGTCCCGATCTCGAGCGCGGCCGGCGCTCCGGCGGACGCTTCGCCGACGACTGCCAGCGCGACCGGGGAGTCGAACCGCGCCCCCCGCGTGTCCTCGCTCCGGACCGCGTAGCCGTCCATCGCCGAATTCCGAAACGGCGGCACGTCCTCCCCGGCGACAACCGACTCAGCCAGGATCAGTCCGAGCCCGTCCAGCGGCGCCACTGGCACCGGCGGCAGCGGCGAGACGGCGGCGAGCACCCGCTCGAGCACCTCATCGACGCCGAGCATCCGCTCGACGTTCTCCCACGGGCGTTCTGCCAGGGGCGTCTCGGGCTCCGGCATCGGGCGATGTTCCGGACGTTCTCGCGGCTAGCTTCCGCTCTCGGCGCCGAGCGCCGCCATCGCCTCCACCAACCCCCGCACCGCCTCCGCCGATCGCCCGAGCGCGGCCCGCTCCTCGTCGCCCAGGTCGAGCTCGATCACCTGACGCAATCCTCCGGCGCCGAGCTTGATCGGGACCCCAACGAAGACGCCGTCTAGCCCATACTCGCCGCGCAGCAGGATGCTGCACGGCAGGACCCGCCGCTTATCGAGCATCACCGCGTCGACCATCTCGGCGACCGACGCTGCCGGCGCCGTGTAGGCACTGCCCGTCTTGAGCAATCCGACGATCTCGGCCCCGCCGTTCGCGGTTCGCTCCTCGAGCGCCCGGATCCGGTCTGGCGGCAGCAGCTCCGGCAGCGGAATCCCCGCCACCGTCGAAAAGCGCGAGAGGGGCACCATCGTGTCGCCGTGTCCCCCCAGCACCGAAGCGGTCACGTCCTCGACCGAGACGTCCAACTCCAGCGCGATGAAGGTCCGGAAGCGGGCCGAATCGAGCACCCCGGCCATCCCGATCACCCGCTCTCGTGGGAAACCGGCCGCGTCGAACGCGACGTGGCACATCGCGTCGAGCGGGTTCGAGACGACGATCAAGACCGCCTCCGGCGAGCGGGCGACGATCTGCTCCGTCACCGACCGGACGATCCCCATGTTGGTCCGGAGTAGGTCGTCCCGGCTCATCCCCGGCTTGCGGGCGATCCCGGAGGTGATCACGACCACGTCCGAGCCAGCAGTCTCGTCGTAGTCATTGCTCCCGGTCAACCGGGTGTCGTAGCCGAGCACCGGCCCGGCCTGCATCAGGTCGAGCGCCGTCCCCTGCGGCAGCCCCTCGACGATGTCGACCAGGATCAGATCGGCGTAGTCCCGCAGCGCCAGCAACTGCGCCACCGACCCGCCGACCATCCCGGCGCCGACCACCGTCACCTTGCCCCGTCCGCGCCCCCCGCTCCCGCCCGAGCCGTCCATGCTGCTCCGCCTCCCCCGGTTCCCGTCGATGCCCCGATCGGTCGTCCCCGACGACCCCGCCCCGCGGTGCGCTCGGCCCGGCCAGCGAACCGGCATAGTAGCATGGTGCCCGAACCATTCTCGGGGGGTCGGCCCCCCCGCCGACCGCGGCCATTGCTTCGGCCCCCGGTAGACGTCCCGCCGCGCCCGGTCCGTCCGTCGTCCCAACCGAGAGCAGAGGAAACACCGGTGGCAGCTTCCTCGGAGCAACGATTCACCGTCCCCTTCGGCCGCGGCGAGGTCCGCTTCGCGCTTCCCCCCGGCCTCACCGGCCGGCTCGTCACCGGCCACGCCGTGCCGCCCCTATCCGACCCGCCCGCAGCCACCCGCGCCGCGCTGGCGGAGCCGCTCTCGACGCCCCCCTTGAGCGAGCTGGCGCGCGGCAAGCGGCGCGTCTGCATCGCCGTCACCGACGCCACCCGCGCCTGCCCCGACCACCTCCTCGTCCCGCCCATGCTCGCCGAGCTGCGGCGGGCCGGCGTCCCCGACCGCGCGATCACCCTCCTCGTCGCCGTCGGCACCCACCGCGCCAGCACCGAGGCCGAGAAGCGGGAGAAACTCGGCGCCGCGATCGTCAACCGCTTCCGGGTGGTCGACCACGACGCCGCGGCCCACGACCTCGTCCCGGTCATGGACGGGCCGGGCGGCATCCCGTTCCGCCTCAATCGAGTGGCGATCGAGGCCGACCTCCTCCTCTCGACCGGTCTCGTCGAGCCCCACCAATACGCCGGCTACAGCGGCGGCGGCAAAACCGTCGCCATCGGCTGCGCCGACGAGGCGACGATCGCCTACACCCACGGCCCCGCGATGCTCGATCAGCCGGGCACCCGCCTCGCCCGCCTCGCCGACAACCCCTTCCAGGCCGCGGTCCGCCGGGTCGCCGCCGCCGCCCGCCTCGCCTTCGTTGGCAACGCCGTCCTCGATGAAGCGGGGCGGCTCGTCGCCGTCGCCTACGGCGCCCCCGAGGCCGTCCAGGACCACCTGGCGGAGCGCGCCGGACCCCTCTTCACCGTCCCGATCCCGGCTCAGGCCGACGTCGCCGTCGCCGGCGTCGGCTACCCGAAGGACGCCAACCTCTACCAAGCCAGCCGCGCCGCCAGCTACCTCCACTTCGCCCCGACCCCAGTCGTCCGGCGCGGCGGCGCCATCGTCGTCCCCGCCGCCTGCCCCGAAGGCGCCGGCGAAGGGATCGGCGAGCAGCGCTTCTTCGAGGCCATGCAGGACCCCGGTGGCCCGGCCGCGATCATCGAGCGCGCCCGCCGCGATGGCATCCAACCGGGCGCCCAGCGCGCCTACGTCATGGCCCAAGTCCTCCAGCACGCCCGCATCATCATCGCCGGAATCGAACAGCCGGCGATCGCCGAGGCAGTTGGCTTCCTGCCGGCGCCCGACATTGAGGCCGCGCTCCGGCTCGCCGCGTCGATCGTCGGCTCGCCCGCCAAAGCCGTGGTCGTCCCCCACGCCCTCCTCACCCTGCCGATCGTCGCCGACTCGGCCGCCGCTGGTTGACGGGCCATCCGGCCGAGCCTATACTTTTCGGTGCTGGTAGACACCTTGCCCAGGTGGCGGAATCGGCAGACGCGCTAGCTTGAGGGGCTAGTGCCCGTTTAGGGCGTGAAGGTTCAAATCCTTTCCTG
>JBBSNJ010000529.1:0-3282 GCA_038232775.1 Thermomicrobiales bacterium | reverse complement strand
GGCGAGGACGGCGGCTGAGACGGATCGAGCGGCGGCGCTTCGGCGGGGGGAGCCGTCTCTCACGGGAGGATCGAACGGTGGGGCTGAGGCTCCGGCAGCCGACCCGAGCTCAGCCGGCCATCGCGGCGCGGACGAGGTCGGGGACGGCCGAGGGGCGGTCGGCGACGCGGACGCCGGCGGCTTCCAGGGCGGCGACCTTCTCGGCGGCGGTCCCGGTGCCGCCGGAGATGATCGCCCCGGCGTGACCCATCCGCTTGCCGGGGGGGGCGGTGCGGCCGGCGATGAAGCCGACGACCGGCTTGCCGACCCGTTCGCCGACGAAGCGGGCGGCGTCCTCCTCGTCGCTGCCGCCGATCTCGCCGATAAGGACGATCGCCTCGGTCGCGGGGTCGGCCTCGAACAGGGCGAGGGCGTCGACGAAAGAGGTGCCGATGATCGGGTCGCCGCCGATGCCGACCGCGGTCGACTGGCCGAGGCCGGCGCGGGTCAGGGCGTCGACCACCTCGTAGGTGAGGGTGCCGGAGCGGGAGACGAGACCGACCGGGCCGGGGGCGTGGATGAAGCCGGGCATGATCCCGACCTTGGCCTGGTCGGGGGTGATGACGCCGGGGCAGTTCGGGCCAAGGAGGCGGGCGCCCTTGGTCTTGACGTGGGCGTAGACGGGGACCATGTCTTTGATCGGGATCCCCTCGGTGATGCAGACGACGAAGGGGATGCCGTTGTCGACCGCCTCGTAGACGGCGTCCGGGGCGAAGCGGGCGGGGACGTAGATGATCGAGGCGTTGGCGCCGGTCGCGGCGACGGCGTCGGCGACGGTGTCGAAGACCGGGGCGCCGGCGACCGACTTGCCGCGGCCGCCGGGGGTGACGCCGCCGACCACGTTGGTGCCGTACTCGACCATCTGCTGGGTGTGGAACGACCCCTCGCGGCCGGTGATCCCCTGGACCAACAGGCGGGTCTCCTTATCGACGAGGATGCTCACGCTTCGCTCCTTGTTCCGCGGGCGACGGTGGCGTTGGGCGTTCGGCGTCAGTGCGCGGAGATTCTCCTCAGCTGTCAGCGAGACCTCCGCCGCGCCGCTCCCGCGTTTCGTCTGTCCTGGCGCCTGACGCCTGACGCCTACTTCGCGGCGGCGACGACGACCGCGGCGGCGGCCTCGTCCATGGTATCGACGGCGGTCAGGCCGGCGGCGGCGAGGAGGCGACGACCTTCCTCGGCGTTGGTGCCGGCGAGGCGGACGACGATCGGGATGGCGACGTTGGCGCGGCCCATCGCCTCGGTGATCCCCTGGGCGACGAGGTCGCCGCGGGTGATGCCGCCGAAGATGTTGATCAGGATAGCCTTGACGTTCGGGTCGGCGGTGACGAGGCCGAACGCCTTGGCGACCTGGTCGGCGCTGGCGCCGCCGCCGACGTCGAGGAAGTTGGCCGGTTCGCCGCCGTGGAGCTTGACCGCGTCCATCGTTGCCATCGCCAGCCCGGCGCCGTTGACGATGCAGCCGATCGAGCCGTCGAGCTTGACGAAGGAGATGCCGGCGCGGCGGGCGTCGAGCTCGGTAGCGTCCTCTTCCTCCGGGTCGCGCAGCGCCTCCAGGTCGTCGTGGCGGAAGAGGGCGTTGTCGTCGAAGCTCATCTTGGCGTCGAGGGCGAGCCAGGCGCCGGCCTCGGTCAGGATCAGGGGGTTGATCTCGGCCAGGGTGGCGTCGACGGCGACGTAGGCGGCGTAGAGCTGCTGGGCGATGCGGGCGAAGCCGATGACCTTGTCGGCGGGGAGGCCGAGGGCGAAGCCGAGCTGCCGGGCCTGGTAGGCGTGGAGGCCAAGGAGGGGGTCAGCCAGGGCGCGGACGATCTTCTCCGGCCGCTCGCGGGCGACCTCCTCGATCTCGACGCCTCCCTCGGCGCTGGCCATGACCACGATCCGGCGGTTCGGCCGGTCGAGGACGACGCCGAGGTAGAACTCCTGGGCGATCGCGACCGCGGGGACGACGAAGAGCTTGCGGACGGTGTGGCCGCGGATGTCGAGGCCGAGGATCGCCTCGGCCGCGGCGCGGGCCTGCCCGGGGTCGCGGGCGAGCTTGATGCCGCCGGCCTTGCCGCGGCCGCCGCTGTGGACCTGGGCCTTGACGGCGACCGTGCCGCCGGCGTCGCGGGCGGCGCGCTCGGCCGCCTCCGGCGACGTCGCCAGGGTGCCGGGGTTGACCGGGATGCCGCGGCCCGCCAGAACCTCAGCCGCTTGGTACTCGTGGATGTTCATCGGCGCTCCCAAGACGGATCGAGGCGGGGCGATCGACGCCCAACGCGGGACCGCCACGCCGCCGGTCGCGGGCGGGGCGGCGGTCCGCAGGCGGCGGCATCCTAGCACAGTGAGGGGCGGCGGACCGGGGAGCGGGCGGACGGTCCGGGCGGCGAGCTCCTGATCGAGCCGCTGCCGCCGATGGCCGGAAAAGGGCTTGACAAGGGGGAATACGTGGTATAATACCATTGACGCTTCAGGACTGCGCGTGATCTTCGGACCCCTTGCTCGGGTGTTTCCATGTGTCTCGTGCCGCCGGAGTCGTCCGCGGTCTTTTCTGTTTTTCGTTTCGGTGCCGGGGCACGGACGCCTCGGCGGGGGGTTCAAGAGGAATGAGCGAGCGGACGCTCACCTGCCGCGATTGCGGTCAGGCTTTCACGTTCACGGCCGGCGAGCAGGCGTTCTACCAGGAGCGGGGCTTCAGCGAGCCGCAGCGCTGCCAGAACTGCCGGCAAGCCCGCAAAGCGCAGCGCCAGGCCTCCGGGTACGACTCAGGTGGGGGCGGCGGCGGCGGCTACTCGGCGGGCGGCTACGGCGACAGCGGCGGCTACTCGGGCGGGGGCGGTTCCTCGAGCGGTGGCTACTCCGGCGGCGGTGGCGGCGGGTACTCCAGCGGCCCGCGCCAGATGTTCCCGGCGGTCTGCTCCAACTGCGGCAAGGACACCGAGGTCCCCTTCCAGCCTCGGGGCGACAAGCCGGTCTACTGCCGCGAGTGCTTCCAGGCCCGGAAGGCGATGGCGCCGGGCGGCTACGGCAACTACTAGCGCAGGCGCCAGACGCCAGACGGCAGACGCTAGACGTTGGTAGTTGAGAACTCGGTGAGGGATGGGGGGTGGCCGCGAGGCTGCCCCCTCGTCCTGTTCTGTTCGGCGGCGGTCGCCCCCTTGCCGGGTACCTTCATTGGAATCCGGTGAAGGCTTTCGCTTCCCGCCAGAGACCCTCACCCCCTTCCCCCGGTCCCGCGCACGGGACAGGGGGAAGGGGCCGGGG
>JBBSNJ010000528.1:0-3289 GCA_038232775.1 Thermomicrobiales bacterium | reverse complement strand
CGGGGGCGCGGCGGCGAATGCCTCGGCGGCCGGTGCGACCGCTGGCTCCTGGGAGTCGCCGGTGGCGGGGGCCGCGGGGGCTTCCACCGCCGCGAGGACCGCCCCCTCGGCCGCGCTGACCGTTCCCCGGCCCGCCTCGACGCCACCGCGGGCGTCGGCGCGGGCGGCCAGCGCGACGACCGCCACCAAGAGCAGGACGAGCGCCGGGTGGAGGACGCGCTCCCCGGGTACCCAGGCCGGCAAGACGAAGCCGGAACCAAGCGGCCGACCGGCGATCCGCGAGGCGCCGCCCTGAGCGGGCTGCCGGCCGCGCGTCCGTCGCCCCCGTTCTCCGCTCTGCCGCACGATACCGGCCGACCGTGTCACGCTTGCTCCTTCCGTTTCCATCAAGGGTTGCAGTTCGGGCATTCGCCCGGTTCGGCTTCCGTCCGCCCGTCGGGTCGCCCGGCCTCCGACCGCGCGCCGCAGCGTTGGCAGCCGTAGACGAGCGCCAGCGTCAAGTCGGTCGGCTGTCGGCACCAGGCGCAGGGCAGCCCGGCGCGCTGATCGACGACCTCGAAGCCGGGCGTGGCGCAGGCCGGGCAGCCGCGGCGCGCGTTCTCGACCAGGTGCCGCGCCGCCTCGGCGATCGCCGCCATCCGCGTCGGATTGCGGTCGGCGCGCAAGTCTGATTCCAGGAAGACCCGCCCGTCGGGTGCGGACGCGATCAGGCGCTCGACCGCGCTCCGCAGCGTCGCCTCGGCGGCGACCCCCTTGACGAGATCGCGCGCGTCCTCCGGCCCGCGGCGGACGACCAGCGCATGGTCGGGGAAGCCGACGGTGCCGGCGAACTCGACCGCCGCGCCGGCGCTGGCGACCCAAGCGTGCCCCGAGACCGCCTCGGTCGTGAGGTGGCGGCCGACCAGCTCGATCCCGGTCGCGCCATCGATCAACACGACCAACTCGAGATTGGCGGCCAGCCAGGGCAGCGCCGGATGGGGCCCAAAGCTCCCTTCGCTGGCGAGGCCCAGATCGAGGCCGCTCTCCGCCATCGCCGTCCGGGCCTTCCGCCGCGCCGCCTCGAGCTGGTCGCCGGCTCGGGGTACATCGCGGGTGAAGGTGCCGAAGCGGTCGCTCTCGAAGCCCGCCGGCACCACGACCTCGATCCCGAGATCGGCCGCCAAGATCGGCCCGATGACCTGCTCTTTGCCGTGCATCGTCCCGAGCGCGGCGCGGCGTCCGCGCCACCAGCGGTCGACCGGGAGCTTCCCCGCCCTCGCCGCGGTCTCGCTCCCCGCCATTCTCTCCGCGGCCGTGACCATGGCTGCCAAAACTCCTGGGGATGCGGCGCTCTCCAGCCCACCGATAGTAGAGGGCCGATCATGACGCAGCCGTCGCTGACGCTACTAAGAGCCGCGGCTGGCGACGGCGGAACCGGCCGGGATGCCGCCACCCGTCTTCCCCGTCTGCGGCGCCGTGGCCCGAGGCGGCGGCGGGAGGGTCGGCCTCGTCTGGTTCCTTCCTCGCTGGTGCTCGGCGGAGGAGTGTCGTCCCTGCCGGGAAGCGCCGCGGGTCGAACGAAGCGGGACCGAGGGGAATCGAGAAGATCGCTTCTGGTTCCTTGGGGATCGGTCCTCTCCCTGGCGGCGCTCGGCGGATCGGTGCCGCCCGGCCCGAATGGGACCGGGCTGAAGCGACGAAGCTCCCTCAAGGGAGCTGATCCGGGACGCGGGAGGGCGGCTCCGGGGGGAAGCCGAGGTGATCAACCGGATCTCGTTTCTCCCCTTCGGCGCCGCTTGGGGTGGGCTTCTGGCCCCCTTGCCTCGATCCCGTGCGCGGGAGAGGGGAGGATCCGCAGCTCCCAGCCGTGAAACGGTTCAACCGGAATTCGTGCCAGGCATCGGGCGACTCTGGCACGGTGGCAGCGGATCGGACGACGGCGGCAGAGCGAGGAGACGCCGCCATCCGGATCGAGCCGGAAGCAACCGGCCGTCCGGGAGGAGCGCCGAGATTCGGGTGGCTCGTCCGGCGGGTGAGCGAGCGACGCCGCGGGCGGGCGAGGCTCGGGTGGGCGGCGGAGCGCGCTGCACCGGAGGCGCGGTGGACCATCGGGGGTGGCTCCTCTGCGGCCCGGGTACGACACGACCCCGGCCGCATCCGAAACGGATGAGCCAGGGTCTGACCCGGCGAGGTGCCCCTCGCTCCCACGGCCGGCGCTCGCGCGCGTAATGACGACCGTGGAGCCGCCCCCTTTCGCGGGTGGGGCGTTGGCTACTCCCCCTGATTGTGATCCATGATAGCAGTGACCAGCTAATTGGCAACCCGTTCGATCGGGTTTATTGACTTATCGACCGCCGTCGCCGCTGGCGCGGCCGACCCTCGGGCCGTGCTCGGGGGCACGCAGCGCCCGCACCCGTCCGTCCGGCTCCGCGATCAGCGCCCGGCGAGCGATGCCGAGGAAGAGCCCGTGGTCGACGACGCCGTGGATCGCCTTCACCGCGTCGGCCAGCGCCGTCGGATCGGCGATCGGGTCGGTGCCGCAGTCGAGGATGACGTTCCCGCCGTCGGTCAGATACGGGTCGTCCAAGCCGTCGCCGCCCGCCCGACGATTGGGGCGGAGACCGAGCGCCGCCAGCCGCACCGCCGTCTGCCGCCAGCCGAAGCGGACGACCTCGACCGGCAGGGGGGCACGGCTGCCGAGCCGCGGCACGAGCTTGGCGGCGGCGGCGACGAGAAGATAGTCGTCGCAGGCGAGCGCGACCAACCGCTCGCGCACCAGCGCCCCGCCCAAACCCTTGGTCGCCCCGAGACCGGGCTCGATTTCGTCGGCGCCGTCGATGCCGAGATCGAGCCGGTCGACCGCGTCGAGCGTGGTCAGTGGGATGCCGACCTCGGTCGCGAGCCGGGCCGTCCGCTCGGAGGTGGGGACGCCGCTGATCGCCAACCCGGCCACGACTCGCGTGCCCAGCTCTCGGATCACCGCGCCCGCGGTCGAACCGGTCCCCAAGCCGAGGTGCATGCCCGATTGCACCTCGTCCGCCGCCGCCCGCGCCAGGCGGGACAGGGGATCGTCTGCCACCGCCGTCCTCCCTCCGCCCGCGGTCGACCAGGATCGCCCTGCGGCCCCAACGACGACCACGGCGGCGGGAAGCGCTACAGCCGTGTCCGTTGGCGACCCCGCGCCCGCCGGCGATCGCGACGACGGCCAACGGCGGCCACTCTCCCGGTACAGGCATTGTAGGCGCAGCCGGGCGTTGCCGGCCCGGTCCCGGTGCTGGGTTTCGGGGCGCCGTCCGCGTCGCGGTCAGTG
>JBBSNJ010000527.1:0-3291 GCA_038232775.1 Thermomicrobiales bacterium | reverse complement strand
GGCGAGCCGATCAACGTCTTCCGCCGCCCGGGCCAGCTCTTCGTCTGCGCGACCGGCTGGTCGCCGAGCTCGCGGCCGCCGAGGCCCCCGGCGACGACTCCGACTACTACGAGCGTTGGCTGGCCTCGTTCGAGCGCCTGCTGCTCGAGACCGGGGTCGTCAGCGCCGACGAGCTCGACGCCCGCACCGCCGAGTTCGCCGCCGGCGTCGACGACGAGCACGAGCACTACGAGACGACCGCCGACGCCATCGCCAGCCTGACCCGCTCGCCCCACACCTCCGACCGGCGCAACATCGTCTGGCGGGCCGACGGCGCGCCGATCAACGTCTTCCGCCGCCCGGGCCAGCTCTTCGTCTGCGCCACCGGCTGCTGCTGCGGCCACACCGACCGCGGCCACGCCCCGGTGCCGACCGAGCTCTACCACCGAGAATGGGCGCGGCGGCGGATCCGCCACCGGGTGCACCTCTCGCTCGGCGGCTGCCTCGGCCCCTGCGCCCTCTCGAACGTGGCGCTGCTCCTCTACGCCGGGCATCAGGTCTGGTTCCACTCGATCACCGGCGACGAGCAGGTCATCGCGATCTACGACTACGTGGAAGCGATGGTCCGCGCCGGTCGGTACCTGCCGCCGCCCCCCGCGCTCGCGCCCCAGGTGTTCGACGTCTTCGACTGGCGCGAGCCGCCGGCTCCCGCCCGCCCGGCGGAGCCGGTCTCCTACGCCCCCGGCGCCGGCACCGAGGGCGGCGACCCGGCGGCGCGGCTGGTCCCCGAACCCTCCTTCGCCGCGCGCTAGACCGGGCGGCAGGAACGCCAGGGGACCCCTGCCGGCCACCCCGGACCAGGTGGAAGCGAGCGACCTTCGGATGGACGAACAGTTTCTCGGCGGGGTCGATCCCCCGGGCGAGCACGAGGCGGAAGCCCTCTGGTTCGCCTTCCGTGGGTCCGAGCTCCTCCTGATCGAGACCGGAGTGCCCGCCGCGGCGATCCCGCGCGCCGCCGATCTGCTCCCCCTCGCCCTGCCGGAGCAACGGCGCCAGTACCTCGGCCGGCTCGGTCGCGTCGGCTCCTGGGCGATCGAGCTGGCGGCGACGTGGCAGCCGCCGACCGGGATGACGCTCGTCGACCTGCGCGGTCTCCACGGCCGGGTGCCGGACGTCGTCTGGACGCTGGCCGGCCGCGCCGCCCAAATCCTCGCCTGGGACCGCGACCACCGCTTCTGCGGCCGTTGCGGCACGGCGACCGCGCCGGTCCCCGGCGAGCGGGCCCGCCGCTGCCCCGCCTGCGGCCTGACCGCCTTCCCGCGACTTTCGCCGGCGATCATCGTCCTCATCGAGCGGGGGGACGCCATCCTGCTCGCCCGCGGCCACGCCTTCCAACCGGGCCGCTTCGGCATCATCGCCGGCTTCGTCGAACCGGGGGAATCGCTGGCCGACGCCGTCCGCCGCGAGGTGCGGGAGGAAGTCGGCCTCGAAATCGACGAGCCGCGCTACTTCGGCAGCCAGCCGTGGCCCTTCCCCCACGGCGTGATGATCGGCTTCACCGCCCACCACGCCGCCGGCGAGATCGTCCTCGACCCGGCCGAGCTGGCCGAAGCCGGCTGGTACACCCTGGACGCTCTGCCCACCATTCCGGGCAAACTCTCGATCGCGCGGCGCCTGATCGATGCCTGGGCGGCCCGTCACGGTCGCGAGATCGCCGACCGCTGAGGCGGTCCCCCGGCCGTCCCGCCGTGAACGCGATGCCACTCCCAGCCGTCGCCGCCCCCGCTTGTGTAGAATCAGCGGCATGGGCAGCATCCTGCACGACCTCCCGGTGGGACAACGGGTCGGCCTCGCCTTCTCCGGCGGCCTCGACACCAGCGCGGCCATCCACTGGATGCGCGCCAAGGGCGCCGTCCCCTTCGCCTACACCGCCAACCTCGGCCAACCGGACGAACCCGACTACGACGAGATCCCCCGCCGCGCCCTCGCCTACGGCGCCGAGCGGGCGCGGCTGATCGACTGCCGGGCGCAGCTCGTCGCCGAAGGGGTGGCGGCGCTGCAATGCGGCGCGTTCCACATCTCGACGGCCGGGGTGCCCTACTTCAACACCACCCCGCTCGGCCGGGCCGTGACCGGCACCATGCTGGTCGCGGCGATGATGGACGACGGGATCAACATCTGGGGCGACGGCAGCACCTTCAAGGGGAACGACATCGAGCGCTTCTACCGCTACGGTCTGCTGGTCAACCCCGACCTCCAGATCTACAAGCCGTGGCTGGACGCCGCCTTCATCGAGGAGCTGGGCGGCCGGGCGGAGATGTCGGCGTACCTGGGGCGGGCCGGTCTCGACTACCGCATGCCGCCGGAGAAGGCTTATTCGACCGACTCGAACATCCTCGGCGCCACCCACGAGGCCAAGGACCTCGAGCGGCTCGACCGCAACATCTCCCTCGTCGAGCCGATCATGGGCGTCCCCTTCTGGCGGGACGCGACGCCGATCGCCGCCGAGGAGGTCCGCCTCGAGTTCGCCGACGGCGCGCCGGTGGCGATCAACGGCCGCTCCTTCGCCGACCAGGTGGCGTTGCTGGCGGAGGCGAACGCGATCGGCGGCCGCCACGGGCTCGGGATGAGCGACCAAATCGAGAACCGGATCATCGAGGCCAAGAGCCGCGGCATCTACGAGGCGCCCGGGTTGGCCCTCCTCTTCATCGCCTACGACCGCCTCGTCACCGGCATCCACAACGAAGACACGATCGACGAGTACCGTGCGAGCGGGCGCCGCCTCGGCCGCCTGCTCTACCAGGGGCGGTGGTTCGAGCCGCAGGCAATGATGCTGCGCGAGTCGTTGCAGCGCTGGGTGGCCCGGCTGGTCACCGGCGAGGTGACGATCGCCCTCCGCCGGGGCAACGACTACTCGATCCTCGACACCGCCTCCCCCAACCTGAGCTACGACCCGGAGCGCCTGACGATGGAGAAGGGCTCTTCAACCTTCACGCCCCAGGACCGGATCGGCCAGCTCACCATGCGCAACAACGACATCGCCGACACCCGCCGCAAGCTCGCCCTCTACGCCCGCGGCGGCCTCCTCACCCTCGGCGCCACGAGCGCCATCCCCCAAATCGGCGGCGACGAGCCGTAGCCGACTGGCGCCTAGCCGCGGAGTCGAGACGATCCGGTCCGCCCGGTGTATTCTGCGAGCCGCCGAGCCCACGCCGCCACGAGCCACGACCGATGTCGGTCGAAGATCGCTGATGATCGGGCTTGAGGTGCTGCTGGGGAGAAATCCCGTTAAATGCAGAACCCCAGGGTCTT
>JBBSNJ010000526.1:0-3291 GCA_038232775.1 Thermomicrobiales bacterium | reverse complement strand
CGATCCGCTGCTGCCGGACCGCCTCGCCTTCTACGGCGGCCAAATGCTGCCGAAGGACTACTTCACCGAGGTCGGAGCCGAGGAATTCGGCCAGCAGCCGGTCGGCACCGGTCCGGTGCAGTTCGAGGAGCGAGTGCCGGACGAGCGGCTGGTCCTCTCTCGCTACGAGAACTACTGGGGCGAGCCGATCGCCTTCGAGACCGTCGTCTTCCGCCCGATCCCGGAGACCGCCGCCCGGATCGCGGCGCTGGAAGCCGGCGAGGTCGACCTGATCACCCGCGTCCCGCCCGACCAGGTCGAGCGGGTGGCGGAGTTGGACAACGCCCGCGTCGAGCAGGTCCTCTACAACGGCCTCTACGTGTTGGTCCTCAACACCGACCAGGCGCCGCTCGACGACCAACTCGTCCGCCAAGCGCTCTCCTACGCGATCGACCGCGAGGCGATCGTCGAGGAGCTCTGGAGCGGGCAGGGGACGGTCCCGACCGGGCCGTCGATCCCGACCCAGTTCGCCTTCGACCCGAGCCTGCCGCCGCTGCCGTACGACCCGGAGCGGGCCGAGCAGTTGCTGGAGGACGCCGGCTACACTGGGACGCCGGTCGTCTTCGAGCCGACCGACGGCAGCATCTCCAACGACCGGGCGATGGCCGAGGCGATCACCGCGATGTGGGAGGACGTCGGAGTCACGGTCGACCTCCAGGTGATCGAGGCTTCGGTGCGGGCCGAGAAGAACGCCGCCCAGAGCTTCCTCGGCGTCTTCTGGTCCGACCCGACCGACACCCTCGGCGACCCGGACGGGATGATGTGGCGCCTGCTCGGCCCCGGCGGCCCGCAGGACTACTGGCGGCAAGAGGAGTGGGACCGCCTCGGCACCGAGGCGCGGACCAGCCTCGACCCGGAGGAGCGGCGCGAGAACTACTTCCAGATGTACCAGATCTTCCTCGAGAACTTCCCTTGGGTTCCGGTCCTCCAGCCGTTCGAGTCGTACGGGGTGGCCAACACCATCGAGTGGTACCCCTACGCCAACCAGACCCTCGACCTGCGGGCCGACAACCTGCTGCGGGTGGAGGAGTAGCGGTCCACACCATCCGTCCCCCTCTCCCGCCCGCGGGAGAGGGGGAGTGCCCTCACCCCCGGCCCCTCTCCCGTGCACGGGAGAGGGGAGCTTGGTCGCGGCGTAGCGTGGCAGGAGGCGACAGCCGATGGCACAACAGCTTCGCCCCAAGCGTGATGTTGTCTCTGGCGGGTTTGCGAATGCCCGGGATCTTCGGCGGCGGATGACGCTGCCGGAGAAGCGGTTATGGGAGGCACTGCGGGATGGACGATTTCATAGCCTGAAGTTCCGACGCCAGCATCCAAGCGGGCCATCCGTCCTCGAGTTCTGCTGCCCGGAGGCTTGGCTCGGGGTGGAACTTGATAGAGCGATCCACGACGAGCAAGCGGATCAGGACGAGTATCGAACTCAGATACTCGCCTTCAATGGCTACCGTATTCTCCGGTTCCGGAACGAGGAGGTGCTCTCTGATTTCGGCTCCGTCCTGGCCCAGATCAGCCGGGCGGCGGGCGAGGAACAACCCAACGCCGCGCCGACATCAACTATTGCCTTCGACGGCTCCCCTCTCCCGCGCACGGGAGAGGGGCTGGGGGTGAGGGCGTTCCCCCCCTCCTGCGCGCCGGAGCGGACGCTGGGGGCTCACCTAGAGCGCAGCCGTCGAGGTGACGCCTTGCCCGCGCCGGGAAGCAGACGCTGATGGCCGCCTTCCTCCTCCGCCGTCTCCTGCGCACCGTCGTCGTCGTCTGGGGCGTCGTCACCGTCGTCTTCGTCGTCATGCGCCTCTCGGGCGACCCGATCGCGCTGATGGTCGCGCCGGAGACGCCACCGGCCGAAATCCAGCGGTTGCGCGACCGGATGGGGTTCAACGATCCCCTCCCGGTCCAGTACCTCGTCTTCCTCGGCGACGCGGTCCGCGGCGACTTCGGGACCTCGATCCGCTACAACACGGACGCCCTCGCCATCGTCGTCGCCCGCGTCCCGGCCACCCTCCAGATCGCGTTCGCCGCCTTCGCCATGGCCGTCGTCGTCGCCGTCCCGATCGGGGTCCTCTCCGCGGTCAAGCCGAACTCCTGGCTCGACAACGCCGCCATGTTGCTGGCGCTGGTCGGGCAGGCGGTGCCGACCTTTTTCCTCGGGATCGTCCTGATCCTCCTCTTCGCCGTCCGCTTCGACGTGTTCCCGACCTCCGGCCTCTCCTCGCCGGCCGGGTTGGTGCTGCCGGCGGTCACCCTCGGCGCCTTCGCCACCGCGAGCATCACCCGGCTGACGCGGGCCGCGATGCTGGAGGTGCTGGGGCAGGACTACGTCCGTACGGCGCGGGCGAAGGGGCTGCGGCCCTCGCTCGTCGTCAACCGCCACGCCCTGCGCAACGCGCTGGTGCCGGTGGTGACGATCATGGGACTCCAGTTCGGCGCCCTGCTCGGGGGTTCGGTCGTGACCGAAACGGTCTTCGCCCTGCCGGGCCTGGGGCGACTGATCATCCAGTCGATCGGCAACCGCGACTACCCAGTCGTCCAGGCCGGCGTCTTCCTGATCGCGCTCGCGTTCGTGGGGGTCAACTTGGTGGTCGATATCCTCTACGCCGCCCTCGATCCCCGGATCCGGCTCTCGTGACCGGGGCCACGATTCGGGCCACGACGGACCGGACGACGGCTTCCGGGCGGAGCGCCGCCGGCGGCGTCCACCCGCCGCGGCGGGCAGTGGCGAGCCTGGCGCACCCCAGCCGCCCACGCCCGGAGGGGGGACGATGAGCGCCGGCTCGCGGCTGCGGCCGGCGGCGGCCCTGGCCGACGTCGACGCGGCGGAGGGGGCGGGCGTCGGCGGTGCCTCGGATTCGGCCCTGGGGACGGCGACCCGGCCCCGCCGGCGCTTCCGGCCGGAGGCGGTCCCGCTCTACGCCTGGCTGTTCGGCGCGGTCCTGCTGCTGATCGTGCTGGCCGCCGTCTTCGCCCCCCTGGTCGCGCCGCACGACCCCAACGACCAGAGTCTGCGCGCCCGGCTCGATCCCCCCTTCTGGATCGAGGGGGGGAGCACGGACTACCTGCTCGGCAGCGACGGTCTCGGCCGCGACGTGCTCAGTCGCGTCGTGTACGGGGCGCGGACCTCGCTCCTGATCGGCTTCGCCGCGCTGGTAGTCGGGGCGACGCTGGGAACGGCGCTGGGCCTAATCGCCGGCTACTTCGGCAAGGCGGTCGACGAGGCGATCATGACCGTCGTCGACATCCAGCTCGCCTTCCCCT
>JBBSNJ010000525.1:0-3293 GCA_038232775.1 Thermomicrobiales bacterium | reverse complement strand
GGTCCGTTCCCCCCGCCCCCTCTCTATCCTATAGCCTCCCCCCGCCCCGCGCGGCCGCCGGGGCCGCGTTCGCCGCGCCCCCCCGGGCGCGGGCGGTGCGGGCGGCGAACGCCCGCGGCACGCCGGTCGCGACCGAGCCGCCCTACCTGGCCCACGGCAGCAACGTCATCGTCGCCCTCAGCGGCGGCGACGATGACCTCCGGCAGAAGGTGGACGCCGCGATGGCGGGGCTCCCGTAGGCGAGGATCATGAAAACGGACGACCTCCAGCGGGCGAAGGACGGAACGACGGCGGAAGTGATTCCGGGCGGCGCCGTCAGCGACGACCGTGGCGAAGACGACTCGACGCCCAACGGCGCGGTGGCGGCGGCGCAGCCGGAGCACGGGCGGATCGGGTACGGCCGGTGGGCGCACTTCACGCCCGCCGCGATGGCGGTGCTGGTGGTGATCGGGCTCGGCTTGCTCGGGCTCGCCCGGACCGGGACCGCCGACGAGCCGACCGTGGGCCCTCCCGCGCTGCAGGGGCGGCTCGCGCCGGCGGCGACGGTGCGCTTGCTCGACGGCTCCCGCCTAGCGCTCGCCGACCTACGGGGGTCGGTCGTGGTCCTCAACTTCTGGGCCTCCTACTGCGCCCCCTGCCGGGACGAGGCGCCCGTTCTCCAGCGGCTGCACGACGAGGCCAGGCAAGGCGGCGAGCCGATCGCGGGCGTCGGCGTCGGCATCCGGGAGGAACCCGACGCCGATGCCCGCGCCTTCGTCCGGGAGTTGGGCCTGACCTACCCGATCGGTCGCGACAACGACACCGACGCACCGGGGTACGGGCCGCTCGAGCAAGCGTTCGGTCTGACGCTGCTGCCGACGACCGTCATCATCCGCCCCGATGGGGTGGTCGATCGCTACCACCTCGGTCCGCTGGACGAGCAACAGCTCCGGGCGGCGGTCTCGGCAGCCCAGGACTCGGTCGCGGGTCGTCCCCGCGTCCGGCCGGCGGGGTAGAGCGTCGCCCTCTGCCTGAACTCGGGGACGGTGGCGTTCGTGAGGAAATGCACAACGTTGACACGGACCCGCCCCACCTGCTAAAGATCGAGTCAAGCATCGTGGGCACGATCCGCCGAACGGCGGGTAGGGCCGCGGGGCGACGCTGGGCCGAGCAGAGGGGCGTGCCGGAGGAGCCGACGACGTGTCGGTCCGGCGGCGGCGAACCCAAATCGGCCGGGCGGGACCGCTCACGACCGGCGGTGCCGGGAGGTGCGCCCATGCTGGCAACCTGTAACCGCGTGCTCTGGGGGGTTTGGCAGGTCGACAGGTCTGGCCCCGCGTCCCGCGGGGCTGGGTGCAGCGAGGAACGGTTCCGGCCGACCTCGAGCGACGCGCGGCGAGCGACCTGAGGGTCGCCCGCGTCGACGAGCCGGTACTCGATCCGGAGGCGGGAACCGCCAGGGTATCGGGACACCGAGACGAAGATCACCGGCGGAGGGCCGCGTCGCTGACGACGCGGCCCTTTCTCGTGCTTCGCCGAGCGGCGTGGGGGGCGATAGCGCCCGCATCCTCGGCAGCGGGCACCCCTGCCACGCGTGGTCCCTGTCTCGCCGGGCAGCAACGCGGTCCAAGCGGCGGCATCTCCCCAGCGCCGAGGGCTACGACGTGAGCATCGCCTCCTCGCAGGCGATCCCGTCGCCGTCGGGATCGAGGGCGGCGACGAGGGCCGGGTCGGCATCCGTCCGACCTGCCTCCTCGTAGGCGATCTGCGCCTCGAACCAGCTCGGGTAGTCGGCGCAGGTGGCGGCCGGAACGGAGTCCTCCGGGCTCGCGGCCGAGGCCGCTGGGACCGGGACCGGGACCGGCGGGAGACCGATCGCGGTCGTCTCGCCGTCCTCGTTCGACATCGTGATCTCCGCCCCGTCGGTGGACGTGGGGTCCACGGGAGCGGGCGCCGGCTCCGCAACGGCGGCGGCAGGGTCGACAGCCGGGGCGGGGTCGGCGGCGGGGACGTCCGCCGCAGCGGGCGGGGCGGCGTCGGCGCCGTCGTCCGCCCCCCGGATCGCGGCATCGGTGGCGTCGCGGATCGCGGCCGGGTCGGGGAGGGCGGCGCCGTCGCCGGAGAGGACCGGGTCGGGGTCGGTACCACCGGTGTCGATGTCGCCGAGCGTGCGGCTCTCGCCTTCGCCCGAGACGTTGGGATTGGCATCATCGTCGGCGACGACGTAGGCACCGTCGGCGTTGTTGGCGCCAATCGGAGCCGGCACCTCGTCGGACTCCTGGGCCAGCGCCACACCCCCGAGCGCAGCGGCGAGCACGAGGCCGAGCGTGGCCGCGACGATCCGGGTCGTCATCCTGGTCCCTCCCCTCGGCGCTGCCGCGACCGAAGATCGTGAGGCGCACGCCTGCTCCCGTCGCTTGCTCCCCTGTCGGTCAAGCGGGGCGGGCTCATGGTACATCAGACTGGCGGAATCACGGCAAGAGCGAGCGACAGCGTGGCGGCGTGGTCCCGCATCCTCGTCTCATAACGAACTTCGATTGAACCGTTCCGCTGTCGGGAGCGTGACAAGCTCCCCTCTCCCGCGTACGGGACCGGGGGAAGGGGGCCGAGGGGGAGGGCTTCTCTCCGGGCAGCGGCAGCGATCACCCGGATTCCAGATCACCGTCCGTGGGATACCGGCCCGGCAGCGGCCGGTAGGGGACGTCGCGGTAGCCGAACGCCGCCGGCCCGACCACCGCCAGCGCCTCGGGCGTCTTCAGCTGCGCCGGCGCCGGCACGCCGAGCACCGCCACCCGCAGTCCGTAGCGGGCGACCTCGGTCGTGATCGGTCCGCCCGTCTCCGGATCGACCAGGCAGATCAGGTCGGGGACGACGACCAGCACCTCCCCCTCGCCGTCGCGAGCGATCAGGTACTCGTTCTGAAGGTCGATCACCAGCTCGCGCCCGGCGTCGGCGCCGGTGCCCGCCAGGCGCAGCTTACCGCGGGCGAAGCCGCCGACCAGGCGCCGCTCGACGTCGACCACCTTGCCGTCGAAGCACCGGCGCCCGCCGCAGACCGCGAGCAGCGCGGCGACCGGGTCCGCGTGCCGGGCGCGGGCGGCCAGCACCGCTCCGCCGACATCCCGGACCAGGCTCAGCGTACCCCGCACGGCGGTCCGCTTCAGGTCGGCGCCGGTCATCGAGGGAAAGGCGTAGCCGCTGGCACCGCCCATCTGGACCGTCACGGCACGAGCGTAGCGCTCCAAGGTGGCGGCGGCGGCGATGCCGTCGAAGAGGGCGACGTGGCCGCGGGGGTCGGCGATCGCCGCCGGCGC
>JBBSNJ010000524.1:0-3298 GCA_038232775.1 Thermomicrobiales bacterium | reverse complement strand
GCCGTCAACCCACAGCGGACCGCCCGAGCCGCCCTCCCCGCGTTGACCCGCCGGGCGGCGCGCCGTCGATCATCCGGCACGCCGCCGTGGTCGCCGCCCGGTGCTGACCCGACCGTCGACTCGTTCACTCGCCGACCAGCGGCGCCCGACGACCGTCCACGGGCACCAGTTCCGCCGCCGACCCAAGCCGGGGACTGCCCCCGTCGGGCCACCAGACCCTCCCGCCGCGCCGCCGGACGCTCGGCGGCGCCCGGACCGGAACGAGACCGAGGCGCAGAGATGGGGAGAGCGACTCGGGCCGCCGCCATCGGGTCCGGACCGCCGCCCGACCTGGCCCACGAGCGCCTCTTTTGGCGGATCGGGCTGGCGCGGGTGGCCGGCGTCGACGAAGTCGGGCGGGGCGCCCTCGCCGGACCGCTGGTCGCCGCCGCGGTCCTCCTCCCCAGCTGCGCCGGCCCCGCCCTCCGCCGGCTCCGCGCCCGGCTCGGCGGCGTCCGCGACTCCAAACAGTTGACCCCTGAGCAGCGGCTGGCGCTGATCGGACCGATTCGCGCCGCCGCCGCCGCGGTCGCGCTCGGCGCCGTCGACGCCGACGAGCTGGACGCGGTCGGACTCGGCCCCGCGAACCGCCTGGCGATGGAGCGCGCCGTCCTCGCCCTGTCGGTGCCGCCGGACGCCCTCCTCCTCGACGCCTGCGTGATCGACCTCGACCTCCCCCAGATCGGCCTGATCGACGCCGACGCCCGCTGCCTCTCGGTCGCCGCCGCTTCGATCGTCGCCAAGGTCGCCCGCGACCAGATCATGACCGAAGGCGACCGCGCCGACCCGCGCTACGGCTTCGCCCTCCACAAAGGCTACGGCTCTCCCCTCCACCTGGCCCGTCTGGCCGAGCACGGACCCGGCCCCCTCCACCGCCACTGTTTCGCCCCCGTCGCCCGCCTCGCCACCCGCGACCAGTGACCAGCCCCCACCGCGACGACCGGCCCGACCCGCCCGCCCGCCGCCCGTCGCCGGCGGCGCCCGCCCGCCGCGGCGGGGGCGACGCCGGCCCACGCCTCGCCCGCCGCCACCTCGAGGCCAAGGGCTACCGCTTCTTGGCCGCCAACTGGCGCTGCCCCGCCGGCGAGCTCGACCTCGTCATGCTCGACGGGGACGAGATCGTCGCGGTCGAGGTCAAGACCCGCCGGGGGGAGGCCGCCGGCCGGGCCGAAGAGGCGGTCGGGCCGGCGAAGGCGCGGCGGCTGCTGGCCAGCGCCGAGTGGTTCATCGCCTCCGGATCCGAGCTGGGCGATGCCGTCTGGCGGATCGACCTGCTCGCGATCACCCTCCGGCCGAGCGGTGCCGTGGCTCGCGTCAGCCACATCGTCAACGCGGTGACGACCGGCTGACCGCGACCTTCCTCCCCCCGACGCCACCCATCCGCCGCCCCCTCGCTCCGGCGCCGGCTGGCACAAAACATGCATCGCGGCCCTAGCGCCGCTCGCGGACAGCGGCCCCCGGTCGTTCCGTCCGTCGTTCGACCACGTCTCGCAAGAGGAGGGCTCCATCAATGGTCAAGCTTTGTTCCCGTCTGGTGACCACGTCGGCCGCGCTGGCCTTCAGCGCCGTCACCGCCGTCGGCGCGGCCGGTGCCGTCGCCGCCCAGGACGCCATGTCGGCGCCGATCCCGAACCACATCCACGAAGGGGCCTGCGCCAACCTCGGCGCCGTCGTCGCCCCCTTGGCCGATCTCAGCTTCGCGGCGGAAGGTGCAACCGGGAGCCCGGTCGCCGAGGCAATGTCGACCCCGATGGCGACGCCGGTCTCCCTGACCGATGCCGCCTCGCCGGTTTCCGGCGCCGACGCGGCGTCTCCGGTCGCCGGCATGTTGGGTTCGGCCCTGCCGGTCGCGGTCGCCACCACCAGCGTGCCGCTCGCGCTCGACCAGATCCTGGCCACCCAGCACGCGATCAACCTCCACGATCCGGCGGCTCCTGGCGACGCCAGCCGCTACCTCGCCTGCGGCGACCTCGCCGGCACCCCCGACGAGCAGGGCAACCTCTTCGTCGGCCTGGCTGAGGACAACGACTCCGGCTTCTCCGGCGTCGCTTGGCTGCTCGACGGCGGCGACGGCGCCTCGACGACCGTGACCGTCTTCCTGAGCGAGGGCACCACCGGCGGCATGTAGGCTCGTTGGCGGACGCGGCGGGGAAGCCCGCCGCTCGGCCAAACACCGTGCCGAAGCGGGGGCGGTTGCCGCCCCCGCTTCGTCGTGGGGTCCGCCCAGCGCCTTGGCCGGCCCCTGGCGCGACCTCGACGCGGTGAATGGCCGGCTCGGAGGTCGAGTCGGCCGACGGCACCGGAGGGGAGGAATCAATGCAGGCAGCATTACCCGCGGCCGGCTCCGTCGCCGCCCACCGGGCCGCCGCGCCCGACGCGGTCGGCTGCGCCGTCCTCACCGTCAGCGACACCCGAACGCCGGAGACCGACGGCAGCGGCGGCCGCATCAAAGACCTTCTGGCCGAGGACGGCCACACCGTCGCCGACTACCGCATCGTCCCTGACGAACCGGACCTGATCCGCCGCGTCCTCGCCGAATGGGCCGACCGCGACGACATCCGGGCGATCCTCTCCAACGGCGGCACCGGCATCGCCAGCCGCGACACCACCTACGACGCGGTCGCCGGCCTCCTCGAGCAACGGCTCGACGGCTTCGGCGAGCTGTTCCGGATGCTCTCCTACGCCGAGATCGGGGCCGCGGCGATGCTCTCCCGCGCCGTGGCCGGGGTCTACCGCGGTCGCCTCGTCGTCGCCATGCCCGGTTCGCGCAACGCCGTCGAGCTGGCGATGACCAAACTGATCCTGCCCGAGCTCGGCCATCTGGTCTACGAGATCGGGAAGTGACCGGCGCGCCGGACCCTGTCCGGTTCGCCCCGCTCCTCCGGTGCACCCTCCGGCCGCGGATCGCCCACCATCGAGAACGCACGCCTCCCCGCCCCTGAGCGGTCGATCGACCTCGCCGACTCGAGGCGCTGCTCCGATCGCCGTCTTCCCGCCGGCATCCGACCACGACCACTGCCCCCGGTTGTCGCCCTCTCCGCCCTCGGCTAGCATGGACCCACCCCCGGGACCCCGGCGGGTCGACCACCGCGTGGAGGACGAGAGCCAGCGTGAGCGAGCGCAAGCCGCGCATCCTGAAAGGGTTCCGCGACTACCTGCCCCAGCAGATGATCCTCCGCCAGGAGATCATCGGCCGCGTCCGCGCCGTCTTCGAGCGCCACGGGTTCGAGCCGCTCGACACCCCGGCGCTCGAGCTGAT
>JBBSNJ010000523.1:0-3301 GCA_038232775.1 Thermomicrobiales bacterium | reverse complement strand
GGTGCTGCGGGGGATGGCCGAGGAGGCGAGCGACCCGGCCTTCTACGCCCTCTCGAAGCGGACGGAGGAGCGGGCGCTGGCGATGCTCGAGGAGCGCAAGCCAGGGCGCCGCCTCTACACCAACGTCGAGTTCTACTCGGCGGCGGTGCTGGCCGCCGTCGGGCTGCCGGGGGACATGTTCACGCCGACGTTCGCCGTTTCCCGCTCGGTCGGCTGGAGCGCCCACGTGCTCGAGCAGATCAGCAACAACCGGCTGATTCGGCCGCAGTCGCAGTTCGTGGGGCCGACCGACAAGCGGTTCGTGGCGATCGAGGCGCGGTAGCGGATCGCGCTGCGGAACCGGAGGTGCAGCGGTGACGCAGTTCGCTCCCGGCATCGCCAGCCCGAGCGAGATCGAACGCGAGATTCCCCGCGGCGCCCCAGTGGCGCCGCGGTTGCGCGTCCGGATTGGGGAGGTCGTCGCCTTCCTCGCTCGACGTTTTCGGCCCGATTCCATCGTGCTCTTTGGATCGCAGGTCCATGGCCGGCCGACTCCCGAGAGCGACGTCGACCTGATGGTGGTGATGGCGACATCGCCTGATCCGGGTCAGCACTGGTGCGATATCCAGGAGGCAGTGCGACTGGAGTTTGGGTCCATTCTTCCCCGGTTCGACATCAAAGTGATGACGCTGGAGCGGGTTCGACGAGGCCTCGCGGAGAACGACTTTTTTGTGGTCGACGTCATCACGACGGGGGTCGTCTTAGTCGGCGGGGCGGAGAACGAGGGGGAGAGGGTGGACGAGAGTCGACCGGGGCCGAAGCGGGCCGCCCTGGAGTGGCTGTCCATGGCGGACGACGATCTTCGGGTCGCGCGGATGGTTGTTGGAATGCCTGAACCACCGCTCGGGCTGGCCTGCTTCCACGCCCAGCAGGGCGCGGAGAAGTACCTCAAGGCGCTCCTCCAGGAGCGAGAGATCAGATTCCCACGGACCCACAAACTCGACGTCTTGGCCGACCTTGCCGGCCCGACGCTGCCGCGAATTTCCGCCCTGCGAGCCGAGCTCGAATGGTTAACGACGTTCTCCGTCAATGTTCGCTATCCACAGGCTGGCGTACCGGCGCCGGATGCCGAGCGCGCTCTGCGAGCGGCTGAGGCCGTGGGGACGGAAGTTCGGGCCGAACTCGGAAAAGCGGGCTCGGCCAAATAGGCAAAGCACGCCAAGCAAAGAACGGAGTTGAGAGCACGCAGGTTGGACGCCCCATGGGCCCAACGGGGCAGGCGGGAGGAGCGCGAATCACGTTCCCCGCCAAACATTCCGGGGAACGCTGAGCAAACTCCACCAATCCATTCGGCGTACACTACCGTGAGCGACGCTCGTCAACCGTTGGAGGATTTCGTGCCCCGACTGATCGCCCTCCTGCTCGCGCTCGGCCTGGCCCTCCCCGCGCTGGCCGCCGCCCCCGCTCCCGCCGCCGCCGCCGCATGGCAACCGGTCGTTGCCGGGGAGACCGTCTCGATCACCGAGGCGGTGGCGGCGGTCGACGATCCGGCGGTGGTGGCGGAGCGGGTCGCTCGCTTCCCGAACTTCCTGGATGCCCACGTTGATCGGTTCTGGGCGCTGGAGTTCGCCCGCGTCGGTCGCTCCTACGTCTCGCCGGGGGGGGTCGTCGGGCTGAGTGAGCCGACGATGACCGCCTGCGGTCCGGCCAACCCGCTGACCGAGGCGGCGTTCTACTGCCTGCTCGACCAGACGATCTACTACTCGGCCACCTTCCGCCAGTCGGTGGAGGCGAACGTCGGGGACTTCGGCTGGATCGTGGTCGTCGCCCACGAGTGGGCGCACCACATCCAGCGGCAGCTCGGGATCGACCTGCTGGCCTCGCCTGATCGGGCGGGGGCCGGGTTGTCGCGGGATCTGGAGCAGCAAGCCGATTGCCTGGCCGGCGCCTACACCGAGTCGGCGGAGACGGACGGCTGGCTCGACCTCGGCGACATCGAAGAGGCGTTGTTCGTGACCGGCGTCTCGGGCGACCCGCAGGGGACGGCCTGGAACGCACCGGGCGCGCACGGGTCGGGGGTCGACCGGGTCGGGGCCTACTTGGACGGGTATCGCGGCAGCGTCGCCGGGTGCGGGCTGGAGCTGTAGCTACGCCGGCCCGCTCTACGCCGCCGTCCCGGCGGCGAGCGGGGCGGCGCCGGAGGCTCGAGAGCGGCCGGTTGACAGCCATCGCGGCCGGTTCCACCATGGGACGCCAACGGTGGGCGGCCGGGGCCGGCAAGAGCGGGACGCTCTCCGGCGCGGCGACGGATCGGAGCGCCAGCGATGGGCCTGGAAATTTTCGAGCGAGGGGAGCTGCCGCGGTGGGCTCCCGTACGACAGCGCCTCGACGCGACCCAGGTCGGGGACGTGGCGGCGGCGGTCGCGGCCGAGTTCGCTCGGCCCGAGCTGGCGGGCGCGATCGGGCCGGGGCAGCGGGTGGCGCTGACCGCCGGCAGCCGGGGGATCGACAAGATCGACCAGGTGCTCAAGGCGGCGGTCGCCGAGGTCAAGCGGCTCGGCGCCGAGCCGTTCATCGTGCCGGCGATGGGGAGTCACGCGGGGGCGACCGCCGAGGGGCAGGCGGCGATGATCGCCCACTACGGGGTGACCGAGGCGGCGATGGGCTGCCCGATCCGGTCGAGCATGGAGACGGTCGAGCTGGGCGAGGTCGAGGGAGGAATCCCGGTCTGGTTCGACCGCAACGCCTACGAAGCAGACGCGACGATCCCGGTCGGGCGGGTGAAGCCGCACACCGATTTCCGGGGGCCGGTCGAGTCCGGGCTGATGAAGATGATCGCGATCGGGCTCGGCAAGCAGAAGGGCGCCAACTTCTTCCACTCCCAGGGGATGGGGGAGTTCCACCACCTGATCCCGACGGTGGCTCGGTTCAGCCTGAGCCGGGTCAACATCCCGTTCGGGCTCGCCCTGGTCGAGAACGGCTACGGGATGCTGAGCCTGGTCGAGGGCGTCCCCGCGGCCCGCATCTGGGAGCGGGAGCAGGAGCTCCTGAAGCTGGCGCGGGAGCGGATGGGGCGGTTGCCTGGGGAACGGATCGACGTCCTGGTGGTCGATTTCATCGGCAAGGACATCTCGGGCGACGGGGCGGACCCGAACGTGATCAATCGCGACATCGCGGGTGCCCTCCCCCCGAGTGAGGAGCCGGTCGAACCGAGGATCCAGCGCCTGATCGTGCGCGACCTGACCGCCGATACCGAGGGGAACGCGACCGGGATCGGGATGGCCGACGTCGCGCTGCGGCGGGCGGTCGACAAGATGGACCC
>JBBSNJ010000522.1:0-3304 GCA_038232775.1 Thermomicrobiales bacterium | reverse complement strand
AGGTGGTTATGATACGGCTGACTCTCGCGCTCCTCGGAACGATCGTGCTCTTGTTTGGGGTGGCCGCCAGCGGCACCATGTCCCGAAGTCGTGCACAGGATACGTCCGACGAGCGCGTTTCCGCGCTCGAAACCCAAGTGGCCGAACTCGAAGACGTGGTCGAACGCCAGGGGCGGCGACTGAGCCAGTTGGCAGATGCCGACGAAGAGGACGAGAAACCGTCCCCGACGCCCACCGAGCGACAATCTTTTCCAACCGCTACGGCTGCCGCTGGAGGAGGAGCAAGCACTAATGGCACCCGGACCAACCCGATTCCGGTTGGCAAGGCGGTGTCCGTCGGCGACTGGACGCTTACGGTAGAACGGGTCCAGCCCGACGGCACCGAACTGGTACTCATGGAGAACCAGTTCAACGATCCCCCGTTGGACGGCCGTCAATTCTTCCTGATCGATGTATCGGCTACTCTCCAGGGAGAAGAGGCAAGCAGCGTCATCGCGGACCTTTCGTTCAAGGCAGTAGGCCAGTCGAACGTCGCTTATAGCACGTACGACCCTTCTTGCGGTGTCGTCCCGAATGAGTTGGGCTTTGACGAGGTATTTCCCGGAGGAACGCTTGAGGGAACGGTCTGTTTCCAGGTCGAGGAGCAAGACGTCGGCTCCCTCGTGATGTACGTCGAACCATCCTTCTCGTTCACCGACGACGACCGTGCTTGGCTCGACGTGCAGCCGTAGAAGGGGAATTGGGCGATCCTCGGCGACCCTTAACCGCTCGTCCCCTGCTCCTGGCACCCCTTCGAGGGTTGCCTTCCCCGCCGAGCTTGAGGGCTTTCGCAGTCCGAGAAGCTTGGCGAGCTCCTGCCCGGGCGGTCGCAGGATCTACGGCACCACCTCGGTCCCCTTGGCTCGCTTCTGCCGCCTGAAGGACGGCGAGAGCTGCGTCGGCGTCGGCACGCGAGATATTCAGGGCTTCGACAGCGGCCCGAATCTAGACCGTTGCCAGCAGTCCCCAAGCGCTTGTCGCCTGGAAGCCGGCCAAGGGGGCAACGCTGCCTGTGGCGCCGACGGTTGGAGAGCTCTACTCCATCTGTGCCCCGACGCTCGCGAGACTGGACCGCCCGACGCCGGTCGGGGCGCCGGGTGTAGCCACCTCAGGCACCTCCACTTGAGAGGTGGTGATGCCCGCGGTGAGCAGCACGACCACCACTCCGGTGAGACAAGCCGCCCCTCCCAATCGTTCTTCCCTCCCACGAACAATGGGTAACTGCTCGCCTCCACCACCTCCGCCTGAACCGCGAGGAAGGTCACCGAGTCCTTCCCTGCCAACTGCCCCTATTGAGCGAACCGATCCATGATCAAGCAGATGTGCTTGATCCCGCGCACGAAGTCGTCGACGTAGATGTTCTCGTTCGGGGCGTGGGCCTCGGATCGGGCGTGGCCGACCCCCGCCGTGCAGGCGTCGATGCCGAAGCGGCTGCACAGCTCGTACCACGGACCGGAGCCGGCCGAGGTCGGGAGGACGACCGGCTCGACCCCCCACAGCTCGCGCGCGGTGTCGATCACGACCCGGGCGATCGGGGCGGCGGGGGAGGTCCGGGCCGGATGCTCGGGACCGAGGAGCTCCAGCTCGATGTCGGCGAACCCCTGGGCGTCAAGGTGTTGGCGCAGGAGCCGGAAGATCTCGTGCGGGTCCTGGTCGGGGACGAGGCGCATGTCGAGCTTCGCCAGCGCCGTGCTCGGGAGGACGGTCTTCGAACCCTGGCCGGTGTAGCCGGAGAGCAGCCCCGAGACGGTGCAGGTCGGCTCGAAGGCGTCCCGGCGGTGCAGCTCGGGGCCGGTGGCGTCGAGCAGGAAACGGTCGATCCCGAGGTGCGCCTTGCGCTCGGCCTCGGTGTCCGGGATGCGCTCGAGCATCGCGAGCTCGGCCGCGGTCGAGGGCTTGACCAGGTCATAGAAGCCGGGGATCAGGACCCGCTCGTCCGGCCCCTTCAGGCTCGCCAGCGCCCAGACGAGGCGCCAGGCCGGATTGGGGACGACGGTCGCGACCGAGGAGTGCTGGTCCCCCGTCGCCCCGCTGGCGCGGAGCTCGACGTAGCAGATCCCCTTCAGGCCGAGGTGGACGAGGGGGCGGCCGGCGAGGTCGGTCGAGCCGAACTCCCAGATGCAGGCGTCGGCGGCGATAAGATCGGAGTGGTCGTCGGCGAAGCTGCCGAGGTGGGGGGAGCCGATCTCTTCTTCGCCTTCGATGATGAATTTGAGCCGCAGCGGCAGTTCCCCCCGGACGGCCCGCCAGGCGGCGACCGCGGCCAGCCGGGCGGCGATGTTCCCCTTGTTGTCGGAGACGCCCCGGCCCCAGATCCGGCCGTCGCGGATCTCGGCCACCCACGGGTCGGACCGCCAGAGCTCGAGCGGCTCGGCGGGTTGGACGTCGTAGTGGTTGTAGAAGCTGAGGGTCTTGGCGGAGCGGCCGGGGAGCTCGCCGTAGACGACCGGGTAGCCGCCGCGGATCGCGACTTGGCGGGCCTCGGCGCCGAGCTCCCGGAGGAGACCCTCGACCAGGGCGGCGGTCTCGGCCATGCCGTGATTCTGGGCGGCGACGCTCGGCTGCCGGACCAGGCGCTGGAGGCCGGCGACGTACTCGTCGGCGTGGGCGTCGATATGGGCGAAGAGATCGTCCATCGGGCATTACCTCTCCCGCGGGAGGAAACCTCCCACCGGGCCGGTCAGGAACCCGCCCCGCGCTCGCCGCCGTCCGGTCCGATCAAGGCGAGGGCGGCGAGGGCGTAGGCGCGGGTCGCGGCGAGGACTTCGTCGACGCCGACCCACTCGTCGGGGATGTGGGCGAGGCGCGGGTCGCCGGGGCCGTAGATGATGGTCGGGTAGCCGGCGGCGGCGAAGAAGCGGCCGTCCGAGGCCATGCTGAACCCCCCCAGCTCCGTCCCCAGCCCGAGGTGCCGGTTGGCGACCAGCATCCCCTGGACGAGGGGGGAATCGGGCTCGCTCATCGTCGCCGCCCGCGGCTCGACGCTCGGCGTCACCTCGACGCCGAGACCGGGGAAGGCGGCGACGACGCGGCGGGCGATGGCGGCGATCTCCTCGACCGCCGCGGCCGGTTCCTCGCCCGGGACGAGCCGGCGGTCGATGTAGACGGTGCAACGGTCGGGGACGACGTTGACCTTGACGCCGCCGGAGACCATGTTGACCGAGGCCGAGGAGGGGTGGAAGTAGGGGTGCGTCCGCTGCCGCAGCACCGGCCAAAGCTTCTCCTGGAGGGCGACGATGACGCGGGCCATCCCCTCGATCGCGTT
>JBBSNJ010000521.1:0-3326 GCA_038232775.1 Thermomicrobiales bacterium | reverse complement strand
GACGCCGATCGCGGCCAGGCGGCGGACGACCCAATCGGCGGGGTCGAGCTTGGGCCAGGGGAGCGAGGCGGGGTGGTCGGGGCGGTAGGCGGCGGCGGGGTAGCCGGTGTCGACCAGGACGTGGGCGCCGTGCTCGGTCTGGATCAGGTAGCCGGGGATGGGGGCGCCATTGGCGCGGAGGCCGAGCTGCATGACGGAGAGGCGCATCAGCTGGGTTCTCCCTGCCGCCGGGTTGGTGGAGCGTGGCCCGCTGCCGGAGGTGAAAGGCCGCGCCAAGGTGGTCGTCGGCGCTCGTTCCCCCCGTGGGTGGGGAACGCCCGAGCGGTATGGTGCGGGAGCAACGGGGCCGGCGCAAGTGGGGCCGGGGTGGGCCGCTCCCGTCGATCAGCCGCTGGCGGACGGTGGGGCTCATCACCCCGGCCATCCGGCGGTGAGCGATTGCGCTAGGATGATCGGGAGGCTGGCGCGCGAACAGGCGGTGCGGCGTCGCCCGGCACGGGGTTCGCGCGGGGGAAGACCGGCACCTGCCGAGATTCGCCCAAGTTGTCGGGAGGCCGGACGGCGACGGCGACCGGGTTGGCTGCGAGAGCGGGTAGGCGGTACGTATCAAGGGGGGTAGCAGGATGCACCATCGCACGCTAGCACTCGCCTGGGTCGTCCTGAGCATCGCCCTGTTGCCGCTCTCAATCCGAGGGCAAGATGGTAGTGCCGAGGCAACGATCAGCGCGCTCCGAACGCAGGTTGCCGACCTGGAAGGGGAAGCCGTCACGCCGACGACACTGACGCGGGACGAAGCCGCCGCCAACGAGGCTCTCAGCGAAGTCAACGTCGAGATCATCTTTGACGTCTCAGGATCGATGGCCCAGACGCTCGGCACGGGTGAGAGCAGGATGGAGGCAGCGAAAGGCGTGATGCAAGACGTCATCGCCGCCTTCCCGGAACGCGAGGGCCTAAACCTCGGTCTCCGCATTTATGGCCACGAGGGCGACAACACCGAGGCCGGGGCGGCGGTGAGCTGCGAGTCATCGGAGCTCGTGGTCGAGCTCTCGGGTCTGAACGCTCGGGCCCTCCGCCGGGAGATCGACCAACTCCAGCCGACGGGGTGGACCCCCATCGGGCTTTCACTGGAGCGGGCCGGCGACGACCTCAGTGAAGCCGATGAGGCATCGAACTTCATTATCCTCGTGACCGACGGAGCGGAGACGTGCGGCGGCGACCCGTGCGAAGTAGCTGGGGAACTCAACGCAGGGGAACTGGCGGTCACGACGAGCGTAGTCGGGTTCGCGCTTACCCCCGACGAGCAAGCGGCGATCGCCTGCATTGCGGAGGAGGGCGGCGGCGATGTGCTCGGGGCAAACGACGCGGAGGGTTTGAGCGAGGCGCTCTTCACGGTGCTCTCGACGCCAGTGCCCGACATCGAAACGCCCACCCCTGCTCCTCGGTCGGCGGATCCCGGCACCAGGGAATATCCGCTCCCCATCGGCACAGCGGCAAACGTCGGTGGTGACTGGTTCACTTCGGTCTTCGAGGTCGTCCCGGACGCCACAGACGCCGTCCTAACCGAGAATCAGTTCAACGACCCACCGGAAGACGGCTACCAGTTCTTCGTTGTCAGGATCTCCGCGACCTACGAGGGAATGGGGTCGTCGAGGCTTCCCACTGGCAACACTTTCTCGACGGTCGGCGAGTCGGCCGTCGCCTACAAGACGTTTGACCCTGGCTGTGGTGTCATACCCGACCCCGTCCCGTCGACCGAAGTGTTCACTGGGGGCCGCATCGAAGGGAACGTTTGCTGGTCGGTCCGCTCCTCCGATGTTGACTCGTTGGTGATGTTCGCCGAGGACTACGTCACCTTCGACCAAGAAATCCAAGTTTGGTTCGCGCTCCGATAGGCCGGAGAGCGGACCTGCCGAAGACTTGTCGAGGTCATTCTCTAGCGCTAGTGCCTGAACACATACCGGAACTTCGAGGGTGCCGAGGAGCTTGCCGTGGCCCGAATCGCAGGCCTCATCGCGTTCGTGCTCATCGTCGCTAGCGCCAGCGCCTACGTTGGCAAAGCTCAGGAGGCGGACGGCCTCGCTGCCCGCGTCGCCGCGCTGGAGCGCCGCCTCGCCGCCATGGAGTCAGCCGCGCCTCCGGCGTCGTCGCGCCTGGCGCCCGATGGCACACTCCTCGGGGTGGACGGGACGCCCCTGACGCGTGAGGTGATCCTCACCGCGTTGCAATCCAATCCGACCGTGCTTAACGATGTAGGTCTCGTCGCTCTGCCCGAGGAAAGGTTGACGTTCGTCTGCCAAACGTACGATCCACTGTACCTAATCCGCGTCACGTTATCACCATGGGTAGCCGAAGAGCTCGCCCCCAACCTCGTTGGGCTCGCCTGCGGCCAAGCCCCAAGGTCACCGCGCCTCGACCCACGCGGGTAGGAACCGAAGCGGCCATGGGTTGATCGACCGTGTGCGAAGTAGAGAGGTGCGAGAAAGCTTTCGGGAGGCACCTCGGCACACCGTGAAGTTCCCCGCCGACCTCGCCGCCACCATCGCCCGCGCCGGCTGGCTCGTCGATCTCCTCTCGCCCGACCGCGAGCGCTTCCACGACCGCACCCTTGAGGAAGCCCTCGCCTGGTGCCTCGTCTGGCTGATGGCCGAGGAGCTCTCCGGGCTCAGTCCGGCTGGCAGCACATTCGGCGCCTCAGCCGACCCGCTCCTTTCGATCCGTCCCGTACCCCAAAGACACCCAACCAGAACCTAATCCGCGACAACGGCGTTGGCACGCGCCTTAGCCTCCCGGCACGTCCCGCTCCACGCCGACGTCCGGTTGCCGCCATGCCCCGTCCCCGGCCTCGAGGTAGGCCGCGATGTCGGCCCCCCGGATCCGGACCATCTTGTAGCCGAGCCGCCGTCCCGGCAGCCACCCCTCCCGCACCCACTTCGCGACCGTGTACGGCGTCACGCCGAGGACCGACGCTGCCTCCTTCGGGCTGTAGAGCCGGTCTCGATCGACGACCCCCTCCACCCAACACCCTCCCGCACTCGACGACAATCCGACGCGATCCCCAAGCTATCATCACCCCGACCCCTCCACGAGGGGGCCGGTACCTCACGGGGACCGACAAGCGTTCCCCGCTGCGCCCAGCGCGGGGGACGACCGAGCAGGCCACCGGGAGAGCCCGATGGTGATGGCCGCGGCCAGGGGGCGACCATGCCGTGAGAGAGGGGAACTGCTAAGAGGGTGTCTCGAAAGGGGGGTAGGATGGCAGCAGACGCTGGCAGTCTACTCGGGAACGGAGCCCCGCGATGCCCCGCCGCCGCTATCCCTCCGACCTG
>JBBSNJ010000520.1:0-3332 GCA_038232775.1 Thermomicrobiales bacterium | reverse complement strand
GCCGGTTCACCGCCGAGCAGATCGTCGGGATTTTGAAGGAGCAGGCCGCCGGCGGCGGGACAGCGGCGGTGTGCCGCCGTCACGGGATCGGCGCGCAGACTTTCTCCCGCTGGAAGCAGAAGTACGACGGCCAGGCAGGGAACGACGTCACGCGGTTGAAGGCGCTCGAGGCGGAGAACGCGCGCCTCAAGCGGCTCGTCGCGGAGCAGGCGCTCGATAACCAGGCGCTCAAGGAGCTCCCCCGCAAAAACTGGTGAGGCCCACCGCCCGGCGGGCGGCGGTGGGCTGGCGGCGGGCGCGCTTCGGCGTCTCGGAACGGCGGGCGTGCGCCCGGATCGGGGTCGGGCGCTCGACGGTGCGCTACCGCGGCAGCGGGCGCGCCGACGAAGGCGGGGGGCGGCGCCGGCGGCGCGAGCTGGCGGCGGAACGCCCCCGGTTCGGCTACCGGCGGCTCCACGCCTTGCTCCGGCGGGAGGGCGTCATCGTCAACCACACGCGGGTCGAGCGCCTCTACCGGGCGGAGGGCTCGGCGGGGCGCCGGCGAGGACGCAAGCGGGTGGCGCGGGACGGCCGAGGGCGGGCGGCGGCGGCCGACCGGCCGAACCAGCAGTGGGGCATCGACTGCGTGAGCGACGCCCTGGCGTGGGGCAGGCGCATCCGGCGCTTCACGGTCGTGGACACCGTCACCCGCGAGGCGTTGGCGATCGAGGTCGACACGTCGCTGCCCGGCGAGCGGGTGGGGCAGGTCTTGGCGCGCGTCGCCGCTGAGCGGGGGGCGCCGGCGGAGATCGTGCTCGACAACGGCCCCGAGCTGGCCGGGAAGACCCTCGACCGGTGGGCCTCCGAGCGGGGCGTCCGGCTGCGCTGCATCGAGCCGGGCAAACCGGTCCAGAACGCGTTCGTCGAGGGCTTCCACGGGCGGCTGCGCGACGAATGCCTCGACCGCCACGGGTTCCTCGGGGTGGCCGATGCCCGCACCACGGTCGAGGACTGGCGGCACGACGACAATCGGGCGCGGCCCCACAGCGCGCTCGGCTACCGGACGCCGGAGGAGTGCCGGCTGGCGTTTGACGAGGCCGCGATCGGGCGGCACGAAGCAGTCGGACGCTCATCATCCGTGGACCAAGCATTGGGGGCAGGTCACACCCCCGGCCCCGCTCCCGGTGCGCGGGACAGGGGCAAGGGGGAGCGTGGACGCGGACCGCCAGGGGACCATCCACGTTTCACCCCGTTTCCGAATCAGGGTTCGTTCGGGGGGCGCGGTTGACCGCACCGGGTGCGGGGCGCCCGAGCCAAGCGGCGGTCACGATCGCGGCGAGCAGGGAGCCGGTCAGTCCGAGGGCGAGATCGCCGAGGGTGTCGGTGTAGGCGGTTTGACGTTCCGGGGAGTCGCGGAGGAAGGCGGCCCACTCGGCCAGCTCCCACAGGATCGCGGTCGTGGCTCCGAAGCCGACGGCCAACCCCGTGAGCGTGAGACGGCCGATCGGGAGGCGAAGCAAGAGGTGTCCGAAGGCCGAGGTCAGGATCGCCCAGTTGACCAGGTGATTGGCGTCGTCCCACCACCAGACGGTGTCGTAGAGATTGAGCGCGTTGCCCCCGGTGTCGATCAGGAAGGGGAGGACGAGGAGGATGTCGGTGGCGTACGGGAAGGACGTCCATCGGTGGCGGCGGCGGGCGAGCAGCCACCCGAGCGGCACGACCAGCGTCGCCAGGGGGTAGGCGAGGGCGCGGGTCGCCATCCCTTTGCCCTGAAACTGGGGAAGATCAGGTCGGAGCAAGGAATAGGCAAGGAGGGCGAAGAGTGCGGCCTTGACCAGGAGAGCGAGCCAGACGATGGGTGATCGAACCGCCCACTGTCGGCGGGGAGGCTGGGGGCCGGGGGCATCCGCGACGAGTTGGGGGGCTTCTCGGTCGACCATGGAAGCGTCGGCGCCTCGTCGGGTGGGGGATCGCGGTTGGCCTGCGCGGGAGAGATCCAGAGTCCGGATGATATTCCGATTTCTCGAGAGCGGCCGTTACCCTCGGCGCCGCTTAGGGCGAGCGCGCGATCCCTTGATCGCGTGCCCAGCGTCCGAGAGGGGAGACGATCCGCGGTGCTCACCCACCACGGGTCAACCGGACTCCGTTCGACCCATCGCGAGACGCGGGTCGTGGGGGTGTCCCTCCAGGGATCAAGGGGGCGCCGGGTCACCGGCGTCCAGTCCATGCCGCAGCCGCCTTGCTCGTCGTCCTAATCAGGTGAGCCGCCGGGACGCGGTTGAGCGAAGGACGAGGGCCGACGGTTCGCGGAGGTAGCCGGTCCCGTGTGAGGAGCGCTAAGCGGGATCCTCTCCGGGAGGACGATCCCGCCCGAGGACCAAGCAGGCGTTCTGGCCGCCGAGGCCGAAGGAGTGCTTGGTCATCACCTCGACTTCCGCCGGACGGGGGACGCCGTGGACGACGTCGAGACCGATCGCGGGGTCGGGCGAGCGGAAGTTGAGCGTCGGTGGTACGCACTGCTCGGCGAGGGTGAGGGCGGCGGCGACGGTCTCGATGGCGCCGGCGCCGCCCATGCAGTGGCCGATCGCCCCCTTGATCGAGGTCACGGGAATCTCGGTGGCACGCTCGCCGAAGACCGCTTTGATGGCGGCGGCCTCCGCCAAATCCCCTGCCGGGGTCGAGGCGGCGTGGGCCTGGACGTGGTCGATCCGCTCCGGAGCCAAGCCGGCGTCGTCGAGCGCGGCGCGGATGGCGGCCGCGGCGCCCGCTCCCTCGGGGTGGGGCGCGATCGGGTGGTAGGCGTCGTTCGAGGTGCCGAAGCCGAGGAGCTCGGCGTAGACGCGGGCGCCGCGGGCTCGGGCGTGCTCCCGCTCCTCCACGATCAGCATGCCGCAGCCTTCGCCGAGGACGAAGCCGGCGCGGGAGGCGTCGAACGGCCGGCTGGCCGCGGCGGGGTCGTCGTTGCTGTCCGTGGTCAGGGCACGCATTGCCGCGAAGCCGGCAAGGAAGAACGGGTGGCGGCTCGACTCGACCGCGCCGGCGACCATCAGCGGAGCGCGGCCGAACTTGACCGCGTGGAAGGCATCCCCGATCGCCTGGGCGCCGGTGGCGCAGGCGGTGACGACGGTCGAGCTGGGACCGCCGAGGTGGAAGCGGGCCTGGACGCCGTAGCCGGCGAGGTTGTGGGGGAACATCACGTGGAGGTGGGGCGGAACGCGCCCAGGGCCACGGGCGAGGAAGGTGTCGTAGGCGGGCAGGAGATCGTCGTAGATGCCCCCGACGCAGGTGCCGAGGACGGAGCCGGCGGCGCTGAGGTCGATGGTCGGGGCGCCCCGCCCATCGAGGCGGCCGGG
>JBBSNJ010000519.1:0-3336 GCA_038232775.1 Thermomicrobiales bacterium | reverse complement strand
TCGCTCCCGGACGGTTCGAAGTTCGGCCCAGCACAAAGGAGTTGGAGCGGCGAGAGCGGAGAGGCGTGGCGGCCGAGTGCCGGGGTGCCCGGCGGCGGGGGTGAGATTCAGCGTTGGGTGTCAGACTGAGTCGCCGCCGCAAAGCTCCCGCGTCTGGAAGACGCCGCCGAACCCCAACGGCCCTGCCCAACCCGACCGTGCCACAATGCCGCCATCGGACTCGCCCTCCTGGCCGAAGGACTGCCGCGCCATGCCCACCACCGCCGACCACCGCGCCGACGTCGTGATCATCGGCACCGGGGCCGGGGGCGGCACCCTCGCCCACGCCCTGCGCGGGTCGGGGTGGCGCGTGCTGCTGCTGGAGCGGGGCGGGTTCCTGCCCCAAGAGCCGCAGAACTGGAGCCCGGAGGCCGTCTTCGTCGAGAACCGCTACAAGGCCAAGGAGCGCTGGCACGACGCCGCCGGCCGGAGCTTCGCCCCCGGCGTCCACTACGTCGTCGGCGGCAACACCAAGGTCTACGGCGCCGCCCTCCCCCGGCTGCGGCGCGAGGACTTCGGCCCCCTCCTCCACGAGGGAGGCGTCTCCCCCGCCTGGCCGGTCGCCTACGACGAGCTCGAACCGTGGTACGCCCGCGCCGAGGCACTCTACTGGGTCCACGGCGCGGCGGGGATCGACCCCACCGACCCGCCCCGCTCCGCCCCCTTCCCCTTCCCGCCGATGCCCCCCGATCCCTACATGGACGACCTCGCCGGGCGCCTCCGCGACCAAGGGCTCCACCCGGCGCCGCTGCCGGTCGGGCTCGACTACCGCCCCGGCGGTCGCTGCCTCCGCTGCCGCACCTGCGACGCCTTCCCCTGCCGCGAGCTGGCGAAGGGGGACGCCGACGTCTGCGCCGTCCGCCCGGCGCTCACTGAGCCCGACATCGAGCTCTGGACCGGGGCCTTCGCCCGTCGGCTGCTGACCGACGACGCCGGCCGCCGCGTCGTCGCCGTCGAGATCGAGCGGGAGGGGAACCCGGCGACGATCAGCGCCGACCTGGTCGTCGTCGCCTGCGGCGCCGTCAACTCGGCGGCGCTGCTGCTCCGCTCGACCGGGCCGAGGCAGCCGCGGGGGCTGGCCAACTCGTCGGGGCTGGTCGGCCGCCACTACATGGTCCACAACAACACCGTGCTGGTCGCGGTCGACCCCCGGCGCCGCAACCCGACCGTCTTCCAGAAGACGGTCGCCGTCAACGACTTCTACTTCGCCGGGGCGGAGCCGGGCTTCCCCTACCCGATGGGGAACCTGCAACCGGTCGGCAAGGTCCAGGCCGCCATGCTGACCGGGGCGGTGCCGGCCGTCCCCCGGCCGCTGCTCGGGGCGGTCGCCGCCCACAGCGTCGATTGGTGGGTGATGTCGGAGGACCTGCCCGACCCGGAGAACCGGGTCGCGCTCCGCCCCGACGGCGGGATCGAGATCCGCTGGCGACCGAACAACCTGGTAGCCCACCGTCGGCTGCTGGCGGCGGCGCGGCGGATGCTGCGCCGCGCCGGCTACCCGATCCTGCTCGACCGGACGATGGGGATCGAGACCAACTCCCACCAGTGCGGCACCCTCCGCTTCGGCCACGACCCCGCGACCTCGGTCCTCGACCCCTTCAACCGGGCGCACGACCTGGAGAACCTCTACGTGGTCGACGGCTCGTTCTTCCCCTCCTCGACCGCGGTCAACCCGGCGCTGACGATCGCCGCCCAGGCGCTGCGGGTCGGCGCCCACCTCCGCGCCCGGTACGGGGCGCGGTCCACGGCCGACGCCGACGGCCACGCCGACGCTGACACCCGCGGGCTCGGATCGGCCGCACCCGTCTCGGCCTGATCCCGACCCCGGCTCGACCCGCGGCGTTCCGCCCAGACCCGAGACCGGGCATCCCGCCACCGCCTCGCCACCGGACCGTCCCGACCCTCGATCGGGGCGAGCGGGGCGCCGGAACCCCGCCTCCGGCACGGTCCGTCTGGTGCGCCGGCCCAACCGCCCGGCGATCACTCGCCGCCGCCACGCGTCTTGACGGCGCTGCTATACTATCCAAAGTGAAGTATTGGTCGCGTCGGCGCGCCGCCCGGCCTCGCCCCGAGGATGACCTCCCCATGAGCACCAGCACCCCGACGACGCCGACGCCGCCAGCCACCCCGACCACTGCGACCACCAACGCGGCCCCGGTCTCGCGGCTGGCCGCCTACCGCGAGCGGCGGGACCACCACTTCGGCCACGATCCGCACTCGCCGCTCGAGCACGAGCAGCGGCACGGCTTCGCCGGGCTCCGCTACTTCCCGGAGCGCCCCGATCTGGTCTTCGAGCTACCGATCGACGAGGGGGGCGAAGGGGTCGGCGAGCACGTCGAGTTGCAGACCAGCGACGGGCAGATCAAGCCCTTCGTCCGCGCCGGCCGCGTCCACTTCGACGTCGACGGCCAGCCCGTCACCTTCTCGGTCTTCAAGGACGTCGAGCGCGGCCGCTTCTTCCTCCCGTTCCGGGACGGCACCTCGGGCCAGGAGAGCTACGGCGGCGGTCGCTACCTCGACCCCCGGCAGCGCCCCGACGGGACGCTGGTGGTCGATCTCAACTACGCCTACAACCCCTACTGCGCCTACTCGACGGGCTGGAGCTGCCCCATCCCGCCACTCGAGAACCAGACCGCGACACGGATCGAGGCCGGCGAGCAGGTACTACGCCAGTAGCCAGACGGCGGTGAAGGGGTGTCGTCAACCTCCCTTCCTCGAAGAGGTCTGGCGATTGCCTTCTGGCTACTGGCGTCTGGCGTCTGGCGTCTGGCTACTGCCGAATGAGCCAGGCGTCGAGGTCGCGGGCGGCGCGCTCGGGGGCGGTGTCGCCGGCGGCGAGGGCGCGGCTGAGGAGGGCGCCGGCCGCCTCCCGCGCCCAGCGGTAGCGGGTGCGGCGGATCTCGACGTAGTGGCAGCGGCCGGGATCGAACCGCAGCTCGGCCATGATCCAGCCGAGGGGGCGGGCCTCCAGCAGGAGGAGGCGGTTGCCGTGCTGCCAAGCGAACGGGGCCCGCCCCGGGAGGGCGGTCGGGGGCGGACCGCCCCGGAGCGCCTCGGCGCCGCCGCGGACCCGGCGCCCGCCGCGGCCGACCGGGTGATCAGCCGGCTCCGACCCAGGCTCCCCCTCCGGGAGCCCCCCCGGACTGGTCGGCGGTGGAATGTCCTGCGCCATGGTCGGGCCTCGCGGGCGAGCGGCCGGTCTCGGCCGTCCGCGGGTTGCCGCCGCCGAGCGGCACGATGGGGAGGGCAAAGGCCACCGGTGCCCGGCACCGCCGCGGGCGAGCCATCGCGACCCGG
>JBBSNJ010000518.1:0-3350 GCA_038232775.1 Thermomicrobiales bacterium | reverse complement strand
CGACGGCTTGACCGACGCCGCCGAAACCGCGATCTACGGCACCGACCCGAACGCCTTCGACACCGACGGCGACGGCAGCGACGACGGGGCGGAGATCTTCTTCGGGACCAACCCCTTCGCCGCCGACACGGCCGTCCCGACCGAGTCCCCCGCCCCCGACGCGACGGCCGAGCCGATCGCACCGACCGCCGCCCCGGCGCCCGACACGACCGACAGCGACGGCGACGGCCTGACCGACGTCACCGAGGGGGGGATCGGTACCAATCCCTTCAACGACGACTCCGACGGCGACGGCTGGCTCGACAGCAACGAGATCAACCTCGGCACCAACCCGCTCGATCCGGAGAGCCAGCCGGTTTCACCCTGACCCGGCGCTCGCCGCCGCGCTACCAATTGGAGCGGCGGACGCCAAGACCGGAGACGCGTCCGAACTCGCCGGTGTTGAAGGCGACCACCTCATAGCCATAGGTCACGGCAGTTGCGGCGATCAGCAGATCATAGGGGCCGATTCGCCTGCCCTGGCGATCAAGCTCCGCCCACAGCCTGGCATGGACGCGAGCGACAAGCACGTCGAACGGCACAACCGGGAAGGCAGCCAGCACGGCCGTGACGAACTCGTACCGGCGCTGGCGCCTGCGGTCCGTCGCCTTCTCGGCTCCGACCAGCAACTCCGCGATCGTGATGCTGGCCAGGGCGAACCGCTCGTCGAGCGCCTGCGCCGGCAGCACCGAGAGCGGACGACCGCTCCGCTCCAGTTCGATAAAGACCGCGGTGTCGATCAGTCGGGCCATGCGGGAGATTCCACCGGGAGCAGGGCCGCGCGGGCAGCGACGATGTCGTCGGCGAATCCGTCGCTGGGCATGCGGAGGCCGTCGAGCCGCACGATCAGCTCCCGCCCGGTGATACCCGGCGGAGCCGGCGGCGGCCCACGGACGGCCACGACTCGACCCTCTCGCTCGATCTCAATCCTTTCGCCGCCGGCACTGACGCTGTCGAGAATCGCAGCCGATCGCTCGTTCAGTTCGTCTCGGCTAATCTTGATTGCCATCTTGGCTCCTCGGGCGCGGTCCACTGCCTCAGTCATCGCTGTCGGGGAGTGTCCCGCGAGCGGTCGATCCTTCGCGAGGGCTCGACGATGAGTCATCATCCATGGGGGGCTCGATTCGTTCCGGCCCAACCGGTCGAAGCTAGCCCCGGCACCGCTCCGCTCGACCTGGAGAGCCAGGCGGTCTCCCCCTGACCCTCCGCTCGCCGCTCCCCCACCGATCAGGGCGGTGGACAGGGGAACACCAGGTACGCGGTCGATGCGGCGTCGGTCGCGAGTGAGCTTGGCCCCCAGCGCGCCCGTGAAGCCCGCCGAGGGTCGCTCCGGCGCCGTCGCCTCGCCATCGTGCCAGACAGATCCTCGCCGTGACCACGCGAGGTCGAGAGCCGCGACTCCCCCTCGACCTGCTCGTAGATCTCCCGCGCCGGCCCGCCGGCCGCGACCGCCTCGCCCCGCAGCGCCTCGGGCGCGGGGGTCGCCACTTCGAAGGGGGTCACGATCCGGTCGACCAGCGACGCGCTGCCGGCCACCCCGAGGCGGCGCATGATCAGCTCGAAGGTCGGCGCCAGCTCGGCCATCAGGGCGGTCCGCGTCTCCGCCGGCAGGTCCCAGAGCCGGCGCTTGAAGGGGCCGAAGGCGCGCTTGCGCGACGAGTAGAAGAACTGGGCGTCCGTCTGCTCCGGCTTCCGCTCGTCGGCGTGGTTGGCCGCGAGGTGGGCGTAGATCTCCTGCTTGAGATCGTCCGGGAACGCCTCGGAGTCGAAGATCTGGTTCTGGAAGGCGGTCGCCAGATGGACCTCGATCGCGTTCGCCTCCGAGAAACGGCCGAACGCCTCGGCCGGCAGCGTCGAGGCGCCGTGCTGGACCGCCCCGCCGAGGCCGTACTCCTCCCGCGCCGCCCGCGAGAGCGCCGCCAGCGTCTCGAAATCGACCGCCACCTCGGCGATCGAGCCGTCGGCCAGGACGACCCCGCCGTGGCTGGTCCCCGTCTGGACGCTGATCTTGCTGATCCCGGGCACCGCCCGCCCCGCCGCTTCGCGCTGCCCCCGCAGCTCCTCGCGGTAGCGGTCCATGAAGCCGTGCAGGTCCTCGAGCGTGCTGTTGCGGGCGCCCACCTCGCCGATCTCGCCGCCGACCGAAACCGTCACCCCCTCCGGTTCGCGCTCGCGGATGAAGCGGGTCATCTCGGCGGTGTGTCGGGCGTTGAGGGTCTGCTGCTCCTCGATCGTCGGCAGGTCGAGGTCGACGATGGTCGAGGCGTCGATGTCGATGTTGTAGTAGCCGGCCGCGATCGCCTCGGCGGTCAGCTCGCGGATCGCCGCTAGCTCGGCCTCCGGCTCCTGGGCGTACTTCTTGGCGTTGAGCTGATAGTGGTCGCCCTGGATGAAGACCGGCCCCCGGTGCCCCTCCTTGATCGCGGCGGCGAGGGCGTTGGCGACGTACTCGGCCGGCCGCTGCTCGGTGTAGCCCATCTCGGAGCGGGCCAGCTCGAAGAGGACGATCTTGTTCTCGGTCGCCTGGGCGGCGCGGTAGATCGTCCGCATCACGTCGTAGGTCAAGCCCCGGACGTTGATCGCCGGCGCGGTCGCGTTGGCGTATTCGCCGCGCCCCCCCGCCAGGTAGAGGCCGTGGATCGAGGCCGGGAAGGCCCCCAACCGGGGCGCCGCCGCCCGGATCAGCCAGCGGGCCGCCCCCCGCGCCGGCTCGTCGCCGAAGACGGCCGTCCGGATCAAGCGGTCGACCGCGCCGCCGCGGAACCCCTCCGCGTCACCGATCTCGACCCCATCGTCGCGGACCGTCGCGATCCCGTCCAGAGCCGCCAGCATCGCCGGCAGATCGGCGAACGGCTGCGGGGTTGCCGCGTCGCCCGTTGCGATCGTCGTCGTTGCGGTCGCCGTCATCGCTCGCCTCCATCACGCCCCGTCCGGGCCTCGCTCGTCCGCCCGCCGTCCCCGAACCCACAGCACGCCCGATGCCGTCAGCGGCCGCCGATTGCGGCCCGCCACGCGACGGAGCCCCGCGGCGATGCGCCGCGGGGCTCCGTCCCCAAGAAACCGCGCCTTCGGACGGTTGCCAGTCGCCGGCCGTCGGCTGGTTAGGCGACGATCAGGTTGCCGACCATCCCCGCCGCCGCGTGCCCCGGCAGGTTGCAGTGGAACTCGTACGTCCCCGGTGCGGCATCGGCCGGGACCGTGTAGGTCACCGTCTCGCGGACCGGCATGTCGACCACCACGTTGTCGAGCTCCTCGACCACGAAGTTGTGGGCCGCGGCCCCCGTGTTCTCCAAGGTAATCACCTGCCCCGG
>JBBSNJ010000517.1:0-3350 GCA_038232775.1 Thermomicrobiales bacterium | reverse complement strand
GGCGATCTCGAGGGCGACGCCGCAGAGCTCCCCCTGGCCCTGGGCGGCGTGGGCGTCGCCGGTGAAGAAGATGGCGCCGGGGTGGTGGACCGGGAAGAAGAGGATGTTCCCCTCGGTCGCCTCGGGGACGTCCATGTTGCCGCCGTGGGCGCCGGGGGTGAGCGAGGCAATCGCTTCGAGGTGGGGCGCGGTCCCGATCGTGCCGAAGAAAGGCGCCCACGGGATCTCCCACTGGTCGCGCCAGCGGAAGCCGCCGTTGGCCGTCCGCTGGTAGCGCCAGACCCGCTCCGGCAGGGCGTCTTGCAGCGTCGCCGTGAACCGGGTCGAGGTCAGGCCCCCGAAGAAGGGGACGAGGCAGGAGACGGCCCAGTCGCGGGCGGCCTCGATCTTCTCGATCTTGACGACGAGGGTGTCGCCCGGTTCGGCCCCCTCGACGAAGATCGGGCCGGTCTGGGGGTTGAGGTACGGCCCGAGCACGCTGCTCGGCGCCTGATCTTCGTTCGTCAGCTCGTCGCCGAAGGCGTCGGCGGTGTGGATGACGACCGTCTCCCCCCGCTCGACGCGGGCGATCGGCTCGGCGTAGGGGCCGAAGGTGTACTGGTAGTCGCCTGGTTGGCGGATCTCGCGGAGCGTGCCTCGTTCCATCGCCGCATCCTCCCTGGTCTGCGTGATCGTCGCCGAGGACCGCTGCTCGGCACCGATCTGCGGCGGGGAGCGCGACGACGGCGTCCGGTCGCTGCCCTCACGCTTGCTCCTCGTCGAAGTAGTCGGCGTCGATCCGTTTGATCCGGTAGGTCTCGACGTCGGCGACACCGATGCCGTGGTCGATCAGGAGTTCTCCCAACTCCTGTCCGTCGATCAGGACGATCCGTTTCTCGATCCGGGTGACGTAGTCTCGGGCGTCGGCGGTGAAGCGTGACGTCGTCAGGAAGACGCCCTTCCGCGCGCGCTGGCCCTCCAAGCTCCCCGCGAACGCCTGCACCTCTGGTCGGCCGACCGTCCCGGTCCGGCGCTTGGCCTGGATGTAGACGACGTCGAGGCCGAGCTTGTCCTCCTTGATGATGCCGTCGATGCCGTCGTCGCCCGTGCGCCCGACCGCCTGACCGGCGTCGGCGCGCGAGCCGCCGTACCCCATCGCGACCAGCAGATCGACCACGAGCCGCTCGAAGAAGGACGGCGGGCAACAGCCGATCCGGTCCAAGAGCTCGGCGGCGAGGAGGCTGCGTAGGCTCCGATAGCTCGCCTCGAGCGTTTCTTCGGGCGTCTGCTCGCGCGGGAGCACGGTCTGCTCAGACCGATCTGGGCGGGAGGCGCCACGCTGAAACGCCACGTACTCGGGGTAGCTGGCAAGACGCCGCATGTCGACGCGAGCCGGCGTTTCCGTCAGAATTTCTCGGCCGCGATCAGCGATTCGAACTCTGCCGCGACCAGTGCGGTCGATGAGGCGCGCCTTGGAGAGATGCGTGAACGCCCAGTGGACCCGGTTCGCGAACAAGCCCTGACGTCCACTCGCGATCGTCTCCTTCCGCTCCGCGTCGGAGAGAGCGAACTGATCGCTGAGCCGCTCGATAGCTCGGGCGGTCGTCTGTTCCTCTCCGTCGCCCAGGAGTTGGAGCAGCGGCAGCATCACAGACTGGAAATCGGGAATGGACACCGGTCCTGCTCCCCGCGCTTCGCGGTCGATCACGTCCTGGGTTCCAAGCCGCGCCATCCTAGCGCAGAGGAAACGGGGGCGAGCGGCGGTCGCCGCGAGTTCCGCGACCGCCTCTCTCGTCGGCGGCTGCGGCGCTGGCTGGGGGTTCAGACCTGACCCTTGGTCGCGGGGACCACACCGCCGGCCCACCACTGACGCCCGGTGCTAAGATGCGCCATCGCGGCCAGGCGGGCGAGGGGGAAGGGGAACGGTGGTCGACACCTCGACGGACGATGGCGCGCGGGGCCTGCTGGCGCGGCTGGAGCGCGACGGGCTCGCCTTCCTCTGGGTCCTCTACGCCGACTACAACGGCCGCACCCAGGGGAAGACGATCCCGCGCGCCCGCTTCCCGAGCGCGGTCGGCCGCGGCGTCACCTTCGCCAAGGCCAACCTCGGCCACAACGTGACCGACCACGCCCCGGCCGACACCGCCTTCGACGCCGCCTCCGGCGATTTCTTCGCCGTCCCCGACCCCGCCGCCTACGCCCCCTTCCCGCTGGTGCCGGCGACGGGTCGCGCCCCGTGCTGGATGCGCCAGGAGGGGGGCGAGCCGTGGGACGGCTGCCCCCGGACCCGGTTGGCGCGGCAGGTCGTCGCCTTCGCCGAGCGCGGTCTCCGCGTCGAAGCCGCCTTCGAGCCGGAGGCGTACCTGCTGCGGGAGAGTCCCCAGGGCGAGATCGTCCCGGCCGCGACCGACGGCATGTTCACCGTCGCCGGGTTGGAGAGCCACGCCCCGCTCTTCCACCGCCTGGCGGAGGCGCTGGAGGCGATGGGGGTCGCGGTCGAGCAGGTCGCGACCGAGTACGGCCTAGGCCAGATCGAGGTCAACGTCCGGCACGCACCGCCGGTCAAGGCCGCCGACGACCTGCTGGCGGTCAAGGACACGCTGCGCGCCCTCGCCCGGCGGGAGGGGCTGATCGCGTCGTTCATGCCGAAGCCGTTCGCGGCGGCGGCCGGGGCCGGACTCCACGTCCACCTCAGCCTGTGGGAGGCCGGGAGCGGGCGGAGCGCGATGGAGGGGGACGACGGGCACCCGAGCGGCCTCTCGGCGGTCGGCCGCGCCTTCATCGCCGGGCTGCTGCGGCACGCCCCGGCGCTGGTCGGCGTCGGCGCCCCGACGGTCAACTCCTACAAGCGGCTCCAGCCCGCGTCGTGGGCACCGGCCCACGTCGCCTACGCCGTCGGCAACCGCGCCGCCCTGCTGCGGATCCCTGGGGGCGCTCGCCGCCGGGTCGAGGTCCGGGCCGGCGACGGCACCGGCAACCCCTACCTCTTCCTGACCGCCCTCCTCGCCGCCGGGCTGGCCGGGATCGGCGACGAGGCCGACCCCGGCCCCCCGGCCGAGGGGGATCTCGGCCAGCTCGCCCCGGCCGCGGCCGAGGCGCGCGGCATCTCCCTGCTCCCCTGCTCCGCGGCAGCGGCCCTCGCCGCCGTCGAGGCCGACCCGGTCGTGGGGGAGGCGCTGGGGCCGGTGATCCTCCCCGAGTGGCTCAAGGTCAAGCGCTCCGAGATCGCGGCCTACGACCTGGCGGTCTCGGAGTGGGAGCGGAGGGCGTACCTGCAAAGTTAGGCGCGCCGGCGATCCGGGCGGCGGAAGGGGGGACGGCTCGATCGGGGGCACGGTGCCGACCGCGACCGCCGGGTTGCTCGGCAGCGG
>JBBSNJ010000516.1:0-3350 GCA_038232775.1 Thermomicrobiales bacterium | reverse complement strand
TCCGCCGCCGCCCTCGAGGAGCTAGCCGACCACGTCCTCGGTCTGCCGATTGACGATCCTCGGCTTCGGGAACTCGAGCGCCTCGCCGGCGAGGCCGGCGAGTTCCGACCCGACCAGCGCGTCCTCTACGAACTCGGCCGCTTCCGCTTCCACCACCCGGAGGCGACCCCCGATCCCTTCCTCGACCGCCTGGTCGAGCTGGCCGAGGCGGACCGCGGCGAAGCCGGCCGCTTCGGCGGCATTCTCCCCGAGGGAGACGATCCCTGGGGCTGACGGCCGCTCCGGTTCCCACCTCTCCCCCGGCTTGGGCCGCCGCCAAACGGCCCCGGCCTCATCCCACGTCATGAACCCAAGGTCCAGAGCATCAGGCGCAGCCAGTGAAGAAACTCCGCGCCCCGCCGTAGACCGTCTCCCGACTCACGAGCCTCCCGAGACATCGAGCGAGAGAGGCGCCGGGAGCGCTCTCTGGGACAGTCTCGTCTTCGCTCCGGCGCGGCAAGCGCCCACCGGCGATGCCGCTGGCTCGGCGGCTCGTCGCCGGCCCGCCGGGCCGCCCCGGCGAGATAGCAGACCGGCCGCGCGCCGACCACACTGCCCCCCAGGCCGGCGTGGCGCTAGTACGGAATGAATCGTGGGGGTTGCCCCGGCGCTCCGCGACCACGCCCCCCTCTCCCGCGCACGGGACCGGGGCAAGGGGGCTGGGGGTGAGGGCCGACTGCCGCAGCGGGCAGGCGAAGAGTTCACCCGGATTCCGTTTTAGACTCAAAACTGGCTGGGTGATACGAACTTCGGTTGAACCGTTCCGCTATCGGGAGCGGGGCAAGCTCCCCTCTCCCGCGCACCAGGAAAGGGGCCGGGCGTGAGGACATCTCTCCGTGGAGCCGAAGTTCGGATGAGAGGGAGCCGGGGAGGAGAGCCGTCCCCATGACCCCGACAGTAAACACCGGGGCTTGGTCACCTACGATCTTCGGCTGATCCTAAGAAATCCGATTACACCGAATCGCTGTCGGAAGCAGGATGAGCTCCCGTCTCCCGCGCACGGGCAGTGAGGTCCATCGCCGACGCGGCAGCGGAGCGACCTGGACGACTCCAAACCGCTCAGCCGACGCGCGCCAGGTGCGCCACCACCTCGACGTGGTGCGTCTGCGGGAACATGTCGAAAGCAGCGAGCCCGTCCAGCGCCCACCCTTCCGCCAGCAGCAGCTTCAAGTCGCGGGCCAGCGTCGCAGGATCGCAGGAGACGTAGGCAATCCGCTCCGGCCGCAACCGGACCAACCCCCGCAGCGCCGGCACCGGGATGCCGACCCGCGGCGGGTCGACCAGGGCGAACGGCGTCCGTCCGAAGGTTCGATAGGCGGCGGCCGACCACCGCTCGACCGGCATCGTCTCGATCCGCACCCCCTTCAAACCCGCCGCCTCGGCGTTGCGGGCGGCGAAGGCCGCCGTCCGCCGGTGCGACTCGACGCCGACCACCCGCCCGAAGCGGCGCGCCAGCGGCAGCGTGAAGAGCCCGACGCCGCAGTAGAGATCGAGCGCCGGCCGCTCCTCCTGGCTCGATGGCCCGCCCGGTTCTGGCGCGTGGCGGAGGGCCTCCGTCAGCAACGGTTCGACGATTCCCGGGTTCGGCTGGAAGAAGCAATCGGCGTCGGAGTCGTACGTTTCACCCGCCACCTGGCGGGTCACGATCGCGGGCTCCGCCGCCGGCGACGGCGAGATCGAGAGCGACCCGTCGTCCCCCGCCCCCACCCGGAACTCGGTCTCGTCGGCCGGAAGTCCGCCGGCCGCGAGTCGCTCCCGCAGGGACTGATACCCGGCCGCGACCGCGGCTTCGATCATCGGGTCCTCCGGGAGGTCGATCACCCGGTGGGTCCCCGACTCCAGGTACCCGAGCGCGCCCCGCTCGGGGTCGTGCCGCCACTCGGCCCGCCCCCGGTAGCCCCACTGGCTCGTTGAGGCGACGACCTCCAGGCCGGGCGGCGATTCGATCCCCCCGATCCGGCGCAGCGAATCGAGCACGATCCCCTTCTTCGCCTCGAGTTGGGCGGGGTAGCGCAGGTGCTGGAAGTCGATCCCGCAGCGGGCGAGCGTCGGATGGGGCACCGGCACCCGGTCCGGCGAGGCCTCGAGCACCTCCTCGACCCGGGCGAAGACGGCGCGCCCCTGCGCTCGCTCGATCCGCACCCGCGCCCGGTCCCCTGGCGCCGCCCCGGCGATAAACAAGGTCAGTCCCTCGGCGTGGGCCAGCCCCCGGCCACCGGGCACGATCCGCTCGATCATCGCCTCCACCAAGTTGCCGACGATCGCGAGCCGGGGCGGCACCGTCCTCGCCGCCGGCCTCCCCCGCCTGCCCATCGTCGCCTCCCCGCCCCAACTACGCGGCGCCAAAACAGGCGGCCCCCGCCAACCTCGGCGGGGGCCGCCACCAGACCAGCCCCAAAACGACGACCCGGACTCCAGACCCCGGTCCGCGCTCCTCGCTCTCCAAACCTACCCGGACTTGACGGCCGTCCGCAGGCACCGGGTGCAGACGTGGACCTTCTTGGCAACGCCGTTGATCATCATCACTTTGTTCTGGATGTTCGGCACGAAGAGACGGTTCGTCCGCCGCTTCGAGAAGCTGACGTTGCGCCCGAAGCTGGTGTGCTTGCCGCAGACCTCGCACTTGCCGGCCATGATCGGGGTCCACTCCTCAGTCCGCCGCCCCGCGCTGGCGGCCGGCGACATCGCATCTCGAGATGGGGAAAGCGCGGCACCCAACCGGCACCGCGAACCACGGGGGACGGAAGAACCCCGGACAAGTGCGGTATCCTAGCACACGACCCGATCGGGGACAATGCTCGGGTCCGCTCCCCGCTCGGCTCCCGACCCCATTCCCAGCTCCATCCGAAACGACCCGCGCGAGGCGACGACGATGCACCCACGCTTGGCCGGTGCCGGCCCCTGGCTCCGTCGCGAAGGACGGACCCGCCGATCGACCGCCGCCGCGCTCCGCCGCTGGGCGGCGACGGGTTCGGCCCTCGTCCCCCGCCGCTCCCGTGCGCTCGGAAACGCGGCCCCCTCGTCGCCGCGAGCGAGCGAGCGGAGCCGCGTCGGCGTCGCCGAAGCCGTCATCGCGGCCGTCGCCCGTGGCGCGGCCCTCTCCTGCTACGGCGTGGTCCACCTCGCCTCGCCGCCGGCGGTGGCGCCGCCCTCCCCGCCCCGGTCCCCGACCGCCGGCTGGCGTCGCTGGCGGAATCTCTCGCCGGCACCCGAAGGTCGACTGGCCGTCGAGCTCGACGTCGTCCTGGCCGGCGGTCTGCCGGCGGCGGCGGTCGGCCGGAACGTGGTCGCCGCCGTCTCCTACCAGGTCG
>JBBSNJ010000515.1:0-3361 GCA_038232775.1 Thermomicrobiales bacterium | reverse complement strand
TCCAGTTGAACAGTTTCGCTCTGGGGAGCGGGACAAGCTCCCCTCTCCCGCGCACGGGACAGGGGGAAGGGGGCCGGGGGTGAGGGCATCCCCACGGGTAGCCGAAGCCATTCCCCGAAGTTCGTATGGGAACATCGCCCCGGCGCCCGCCCTCGGTCGCCGGCAGGAGAATGACCACGGGCGAAGGTTCGGCAGACGCGGCGGTGTGGCAAGTCTCCAGCGGCGACCAGCTCGAACGGCAACCGCCGGAGGTCCGGCGCCGGACGGAGGAAGCGCTGCGCGAGCTGCCCGCCGCCAAGATCCGCGTCCTGATCTCCGACCCCGCGCCTGGCCCGCCGAGGTTCGAGGCCCGGCCCCGATTGAGCCGGACGTCCCCGGCGCCGCCGCTGGCCCGGAGGCCGGCTGATGACCGTGGCCGCCCCGGACTCGAAGACGTTTCAGGGCGACCGAGGACGCCCCACCCTCGTCGCTCCTGGCCGGCACCGGTCCCTAGTTGCCGACCGTCAGGGCAGGGCTTCGCGGCGCTTCTGGAGCGCTTCCCGCGAGACGTCTTCGATCCGCGTCGCCATGAACCAGGCGTTGCCGAACGGGTCCGCGACGCCCGCCCGGCGGTCGCCGTCGGCGGGTCGATCCGCCGGCTCCTCGATCGGCGTCGCGCCAGCCTCCAGCGCGCGCCGGTAGACGTCGTCCACCCCGTCCAGGTAGAGGAAGAGCATCGCCGGTTGCGGCGGGCCGCCCTGGCGACCGCCGATCATCACCATCGAGTCGCCCACCTGGACCTCGACGTGCAGCCCTCCCTGCGCGCCCCGCGTGCGGAAGGTCTCCGTGGCGCCGAAGGCGCGGCCCATGAACCCTACCAGGGCGTCCGCGTCGGGGACGATCAAATACGGGGTCACCGTATGGAAGCCGTCCGGGGTGGGCGTGATCCCGCTCGTCATGCGTCCTCCAGTTCCGCGGTGCCGGCTGTCGCACGACGGATGCTACCCCTCAGCGGCTCGAATCTCTTGGAAGAAATTGACCTGCTCGGCGGGTCTCTCGCTCGAGCCCGACGTGGTTGGGAAAGGCGCTCCGCTGGGCGAGGTAGGTCATCGGGGTGATGCCGGAGAAGGCCCGGAAATCGTGGATGAAGTGGGCCTGGTCGAAGTACCCGCACCGGAGCGCGATGTCCGCCCACTCCACCCGCCGCCCGTTGCTCGCGAGCCCGATGGCAAGCTGGAAGCGACGGATCCGCCAGAACACCTTGGGCGTCAATCCGACCTCCTCGCGGAAAATCTGGATGAATCGCCGCTGACTGAGGCCAACCTGATCGCCCACCTCCTTGACCGACGTCCTCCCCGCCCCGCGTCGGAACTCGTGCAACGCGAAGGCGACCGCCGGATGGCGGCTCGGGAGAGGCGACGCTCGGGCGAGGAGGGATCGTTCGAGGACGTCGAACCTGGCCCCCGGTGTGCGGGCACCGAGCAGGCGCGCGCGCAGATCGCTGGCGCCCGCGCCCCACAGCGCGGCCAATGGCGCATCTTCGTCGCGCAGCGCATCCATGGGCACGCCGAGGAAGGGGCGAGCGCCGCCGGGTTTGAAGTGGACGCCGACGGTGGAGACCTGGCTGGCCCGGTCGATCACGACGAACCGCGAGTGGGCACCAGAGATCATGGACCGACCGAAGCTCCGGAACCGGTCGTGGTCCTGACGATCGTACACTCGAAGCTCATCGTCACTCAGGTTGACGATCAACTGCACCGTCCCGGTCGGGATCACGCGCTCCAGGGGGTGCGGTGAGGGGTCGCCCTCGCACGACCAGAACAGCTCCACGAAGTCCGACAGGGGCGGGCCGGGCGTGTGGGTCCGGCAGACCATCGCGGCCGAGATCGCCGTCGATGTCGAGCCGCGTCGGCTGGTCCTGGTCTTTGAACGATCCATCGTGCCCCCGTTCGGCGGCCAGCCTGCCGGTGCCCGACGCGAGGTCGGGCTCCCGGAGCCGCCGTTGCCGCTGTGCAACAGACGGCGGTCGATCAGGCCGCCGGCGTCGCTCCCGCCAGCAAATCGAGGTGCTTCAGCCCGGTCGACGTGGCGAAGACGACCGTCTCCTCGTCCTCTTCCAGGAATCCGCGCTCCCGCAGCAGCTTGGCGGCGATCAGGGCGGCGCCCGCCTCGGGCGAGAAGAAGAAGCCCTCCTGCTCGGCCGCGAGGCGGACCCCCTCCAGCATCTGCTCGTCGCTCACCGTCAGGCAGGTGCCGCCGCTCTCGCGCACCGCGTCGAGGATCAGGTAGTCGCCGATCGCGGCCGGGACGCGCATGCCGGGCGCGATCGTCTGGGCGTCCTCCCACTTCGCCGCGTGCCGCTCGCCTGCCTCGAAGGCGCGGACCAGGGGGGCGCAGTGCTCCGCCTGGACGACGACCATCTTCGGCCGCTCGTGCCCAATCAACCCCATCGCCTCCAGCTCGGCGAACGCCTTCCACATGCCGACGATGCCGGTGCCGCCGCCGGTCGGGTAGACGATGGCGGCGGGGAGGCGCCAGCCGAGCTGCTCGGCGATCTCCAGCCCCATCGTCTTTTTCCCCTCCTGCCGGTACGGCTCGCGCAGGGTCGAGACGTCGAACCAGCCGGCCACCGCCGACCGCTCCCGCACCCAGGCCCCGGCGTCGGAGATCAGGCCGTCGATCAGGGTCACCTCGGCGCCGTAGGTCCGGCACTCGATCTTCATCGAGTCGGGGGTGTCCCGCGGCATCGCCACCTGGGCCGGCAGCCCGGCCCGCGCCGCGTAGGCGGCCATCGCCGAGGCGGCGTTGCCGGCCGAGGGGATCGCCACCGCCTTGGCCCCCAGCTCCTTGGCCCGCGTCACCGCCATCACCAACCCGCGCGCCTTGAAGCTGCCGGTCGGATTCAAGCCCTCGTCCTTGACCAGCAGCCGGTCGAAGCCGAACGCCGCGCCCAAGCGGGGGGCAGGCAGCAGCGGCGTTCCTCCCTCGCCCAGGGTCGGGGCACCGGCCGGGTCGCGGGCGGGGAGGATCTCGGCGTAGCGCCAGAGCGTCCAGGGGCGCTCCGCCAGCGCCGCCGGTGTCATCGTCCGGGCCGCCGCGGCCAGGTCGTAGCGGGCGTAGAGCACCTTGCCGCAGGCGGGGCAGGTGGTGATCAACTGCTCGGATTCGTGGGTCGCGCCGCAGTTCGTGCATTCGAGGTGGGTGAGAAAGCTTCGCATCGAGACTCCTTGCCGGGGCGTCGGGCGACGGGCGACAGGGCGGAGGCGACAGGCGTCAGGCGTCAGGCGTCAGGACGGAGGCGTCGGAGGTCGGGCGTCGGGGCGATCGTAGGGGCGCTGCTCGCTGCGCCCGTGGCCCTGAAGGCCACAACGGGGGTGATCGG
>JBBSNJ010000514.1:0-3362 GCA_038232775.1 Thermomicrobiales bacterium | reverse complement strand
GCCTCGCCGCCGGAGGCGTTGGCCTCGATGTTGGTCGAGGTGTTGACGTCCGCGTTGACGTCGAAGTTCGGCGCGTCCCAGCGATCGGCGTCGATCTCGGCGATCGCGGCCCCGCCACCCGGCACGACGCAGAGGATCTCGCCGACCCGGGCGCCGCCCTGGGTGATCTCGCCGCCGGAGCCGGCGACTTGGGCGCCCTGGTTGTTGCCGCTGGTGACCTCGCCGATATCGACCTGGCCGCCGCCGGCTTCGGCGTTGGCCGTGCCCCCGGTGCCGGCGTTCGCCGCCGCGTCGCCGCCCTGGTTCTGGTTGCGGTTGTTGCGCCCGCCGCCGCCGCCGCTGCCGCCGCTGCTGGCGTTGGCGACGTTGTTGTCGCCGCCGCTGGCATCGGCGTTGGCGGTCCCGCCGGAAGCGTTGGCCTCGATCTGGGTGATGGTGTTGACGTCGGCGTTGGTGTCGAGCTCGACGATGGAGGTGTTGCCCTGGCCGGGGCAGAGCACCCGGCCGCCGCGGACGTTGCCGAGGCCGAGCTGGGAGCCGACGTTGCCGCCGCCGGAGATGTCGCCGATCGAGACTTCGCCGCCGCTGGCTTCGGCGTTGGCCGTGCCGCCGGTGCCGGCGTTCGCCGCGGCGCCGCCGCCGCTGGCCTCGGCGTTGGCGACGTTGTCGTCGCCGCCGCTGGCGTCGGCGTTGGCGACCCCGCCGGAGGCGGCGGCCGAGACGTTCGTCAGTGTGTTGACGTCGGCGTCGACCTCGACGATCGTGTTGCCGCTGTCGGTGAAGCAGAGGATGCGGGCGTTCGCCGTCGGCTGCGCGCTAACCGAAGAGCCCTGGTTGTTGCCGCTGTTGATGTCGCCGATCGAGACCTCGCCCCCGCCCGCCTCGGCGTTGGCGACGCCGCCGGTGCCGGCGTTGGCTCCGGCGTCGCCGCCCTGGCCGCTGGCGTTGGCGACATTGCCGCTGCCGCCGGAGGCGTCGGCGTTCGCGTCGCCCCCCGACGCGTTGGCGGAGATGTTCGTCTCGGTGTTGACGTCCGCGTTAACCTCCGCTTCGACTTGGGAGCGGATGCGGTCGCCGAGGGATTGAGCGGAAGTTTCCTGCCGCGGGACGAACTCGATGACGATGTCGTCCCCTTCGCTCAACTCCTGGTTGATCACCGCCCGGCCACCACTCCGGCTGGAGGGGCAGCCGCAGTTGGGGGACCCGGATTGGACCCCGAGGCCGGCGCCGGCGGAGGCCGCCGGGACGGTGACGAACATCCCCCCGAGGAGCAGCGCGCTGCCGCCCAGGCGGAGCGCATTCGCGAGCGGCCCCCGCCCCAGGGGGCGGAAGGCGCGGCGCGGGCGAATCTTTGAACGGGTACCGGTGACGGCCACCTCTGCGCGGCCGGGTCGACGCATCGCTGCGTTCGGTCTCTGCTCTGCCAAGGGATGCCTCCTTTGGGGGGGATCGCCTCCGATCCCTCCACGTGCCCGATAGGAACAACGAGCGGTACACGCTGTGCGTTTCTCGGGGGTGCGGTTCGCAAGTGGGGTGCCAGTCGTGGCCGGCGTTCAGGCGCCTGGACGCCCTTTTGGGTTGTTGGGCTTCGCGTTACTGACCAAAGGGTGCCGCTGAGTCAGGAAAACGTCTCGGGGAAACCACGGCTGAATGGTGCGGTCGATGGCGCCGGCCTTCCCTCCCCCCCCCCCCGACCTCCTCGCCCGTCGCGGCGGGATAACGGGAGAGGAAGCCCCGGGGCCAGTCGACGATGGTTCCAGCCGCCGGTCGGCCGGAGCTGGGCCGTCGGTGGTCGTTCGGCGGCGGCTGGTGAAGTGGCCGGCCAGACGGTGGCTGTTCCTTGTCCGGCTCAGACCGCTCGCGGCTGATGCCCTGATCGCCGGCTGCCGGTCCCGCTCCGGGGCGCAGGCGGAAGGTGGGAGGTGGACGATGGCGGGCGCGAGCCCGAAGCTGCCTCCAGTGGGGTCTTGCGCGTGGTCGAGATTGCCGGGCGGTCGCGGTGCGAGCCGGCCCCGTCGTCGCTCGGGGGACCGGCCGGGGCGGAAGTCGATCTGCTCGGCCAAATCCTGCTTGCCTCGAAGCCGCTCCCGGTCACAGCGCGGGGGAGGCGTCGGCTCGGCCCGGCGCCGGATGTTGGTTGAAGGAGTCGGCCGCCTCTCGCCCGAGAGTGGTCGCCCGCTCCATCCCCTCGGAGTCGATCCGGGCTTCGACCGCCGCTCCCGGTGCCAGGCCGGTCGGCGTCGCGCCGCCGGCGGCCGGCAGCGCCCGGTCCATCAGGGTGAGCAGCCGGGCCGTCAGGTTCGGGGCCAGCGCGTTCAGCCGCGAGACCAGCACGGTCGAGAACGGGTAGGTCACCTCCGCCGCCCCGCGCTTGATGCCGCGGACGACCAGCCGCGCCGCCCGATCGGCCCGCATCGTCGTCGGCGCACTGGCGCCGAGCGCGAACCAGCGGTACTCCGCTTCCTGGTCGCCGCCGAACTCGGCGTGCAGGTGGGAGCCGGTCCGCATCTCGCCGGGGACGACGGTCGTGACCGTGATCCCGGCGTCGGCCAGCTCCGCCCGCAGCCCCTCGGAGAGGCCGACGGTGGCGAACTTGGCGCAGGTGTAGGGGAGCATGTGGGGGACGCCGACCTTGCCCCCGAGCGAGGCGATGTTGGCGATCCGGCCCCGCCCCTGCCGCCGCATTTGGGGCAGCACGGCCAAGACCGTGTTCAGGACTCCCCAGAAGTCGATCGCCATCACCCGCTCGAAGTCGTCGCGGGTCAGGGCCTCGAGCGGGGCGACGGTGATGATCCCGGCATTGTTGACCAGCAGGTCGATCCGGCCGTAGCGGGCGACCGTCGCCGCCACCATCTCCCCCACCTGCTCGACGTCGGTCACGTCGCAGGGGACGGTCAGGACCTCGGCCCCGGACCCGGCCAACTCCCGCCGCGCCCGCCCCAACTCTTCTTCGTCGCGGGCGCAGAGGGCGAGCCGGCAACCCGCGTCGGCCAGCTCCCGCGCCAGCGCTAGGCCGAAGCCGCGCGAGCCGCCGGTGATCAACGCCACCTCGCCGGTCAGGTCCGCCTCCCGCAGCCGGCCGATCGCTTCCCGACCGGCGACGCCCAACCCGAGCCCGGCCGCCGCCATCAGCGTCTTGGTCCTCCCGGTGCGCCGGTTCAGCTTCCGGTCCATCATGCTTCCTCCGCCTCGTCGCCCGCCGGAGTGCCGACGTCGGGAGCGCGGCCATGCAGGGTACGTGCCAGATTGCTCCCCCGCGTGGTCGCCGCCGCGACCGCCTCGTGGCCGAGCATCGGGGCGAGGAAGCCGAGTACCAACTCGTTGAAGAGCGCGGGCCGCTCCCGCATCGGGGTGTGTCCGGC
>JBBSNJ010000513.1:0-3364 GCA_038232775.1 Thermomicrobiales bacterium | reverse complement strand
GTCGGCGTCGACCCCCCGCATCATCCCCCGCTTGATCGCCCCGCCCACCACCACCTCGACCAACTCCCCCAGCAGTGCCGCCCGACGCCGCCACGCCACGGCAGCCCGCGCGCCACCGTCGCGGCGAAACTCGCCGTACCGCGCTTCGAGCCGATCAAGCACCGTTGCCAACAGCTGATCGATCTCGAACGTGCGGCCGGTCTCCACCAGCAAACTCGTGGCGCCGGCCGGGAGCTGCGACGACACCGCGTTGACGTTGATCCCGACCCCGAGCACGACGGCCGGACGCTCCCCCGCCAGCGCGTTCGCCAGGATGCCCGCCACCTTGCGCCCGGGCACTCCGTCGCCAAGCCAGACGTCGTTCGGCCACTTCAGGCGGACGCTCGTCCCGGTCAGCTCCTCGACCGCCTCCGCCACCGCCACCCCGGCGACCAACGAGAGCGGTCCGAGCCGCCGCGGCTCGAGCCGGGGCCGCAGCAGCACGGAGCACAACAGGGCCGTCCCCGCCGGTGCCTGCCAGTCGCGCCCCGCCCGGCCGCGGCCCGCCCTCTGCTCGCGGGCGACGACGACCGTCCCCTCCGGCTCGCCCGCCCGCGCCAGCCGCCCGACTTCGTCCATCGTGCTCGCGACCACGCTGAGCCGGACGAGCCGCTGTCCAATCACGGGCGCGGTCACGCTCGCGGCAGCGGTGGCGCCGCGCCCGCTTCCCCGTCGTCCCGCTGACGCCCGCCCGCCCGCCCCCGGTCGCCGGCGTCCGTCTCCGCCGGGCTCGGGAGGGGGTCGAGGCGGAGCTGCCGCAGACGGTTTCCTTCGACCTCGACGACCTCGATCCGCAGCCCTTCCAGGTCGAGCCGGTCCCCCGCCTCCGGCAGGCGCCCGAGGTGATGGTGGACCAGCCCCGCCAATGTCTCGAAGTCGCCGTGCTCCAGCGACAGCCCGAGCGCGGCTTCGAGATCGGCGACCGACAACCGTCCGTCCGCCAGCAGCCCGCCCTCGGTCAGGCGCTCGACCAGCGGCTCACCGGCGTCGTACTCGTCCTCGATCTCGCCGACGATCTCCTCGAGCACGTCCTCGATCGTGACGATCCCGGCCGTGCCGCCGTACTCGTCGGCCACGACCGCCAGGTGGACGCGGCGCCGCCGCAGCTCCCGCAGCAACTCGTCGAGCCGCATCGACTCGGGGACGGCGAAGACCGGGCGCAGCAGCGCCGCCAGCGGCACCGTGCCCGCGGCGTCGCCCACCAGCGGCAGCAGATCCTTGGCGTAGAGCACCCCGATCACCTGGTCGATCGAGTCGCGGTAGACCGGCAGCCGCGAGTGGCCGCCGCCCGTGATCGCCGCCAGCAGCTCCGGCAGCGCGGCCGTCTCCGCCACCGCTACGACGTCGACCCGCGGCACCATCACCTCGCGCACCGCCGTCCGCTGCAACCGCAGCACGTTGGCCGCCATCTCCCGCTCGTCCGGCTCGTCGGGATGCGCCGCGGCCCCCGCCGCCGCTTCCTCCCGGTCGCCGACCGCCTCGCCCCGCCGGAAGACGCGCCGGCTGATCGATTGCTCGATGAGGGCGATCCCGGCCGCGAACGGCCGGAGCAGCGCCACCGTCGGCGGGGCGAACCAGCGCAGTTCCCGCTCGGTGCGCTCGACCCTGGCCCCAACCGATGCTCGGCTCACTCCGAGCAGGAGCGGGAGGAAGACGACGGCGCCGAGCGTCACGATCCAGACGTGGACGTTGAAGCCCTCATGCAGGGCGATCGCCGTCACCAGCCCGCCCAACGCGGCCGCCAGCAGCCACTCGACCAGCCGGAAGGCGGCGGCCAGCGGCTGCTCGGGGTGGACCAGTAGTCGCACCGCGGCCGATGGCAGCGGCTCCGGAGCACCGCGCTCCTGCCGCCGGCGCCCCAGCTCGTTCGCCGTCGCCTCGACTCCGGCGACCACGATCAGCACCACCAACGAGAGCCACGCGAGTCCGAGCAAAACCCAGCTCCCGCCGCTCATCGGCGTCAGCGGATCCATCGCCCTGCCTTGCGCCGCGGGCCATACCCGACCTGGCCGCTCCCGCCCGTTGCCACCACGCGGCTCACGTGAAGAGCGCGCTGATGCTGAGGCCCTTGTGGATGCGCATGATCGCCTCCGCCAGCAGCGGCGCCACCGACATCACCTCGATCTTGGTCCGCGGCCCCTCGGCCGGCAGGGGGAGCGTGTCGGTGACGACGACCTTGGCCAGCGGCGAGCGGTCGATCAGCGCCAGCGCGTCGCCCGCGAAGATGCCGTGGGTCGCGACGGCGTGGACCTCGGTCGCGCCCCGCTCCCGCAGCAGGTCGGCCGCCAGGGTCAGGGTGCCGCCGGTCGCGATCATGTCGTCGACGATCACCGCCACCCGCCCGTCGACGTCGCCGACCATCTCCAGCGCCTCCGAGACGTCCGGCCCCGGGTGTCGCTTCGAGATGATCGCCAGCGCCCCGCCGACCCGCACCCGGAACTCCTCCGTCCGCTGGACGCCGCCGGCGTCCGGGCTGACCGCGACCACCCCGCTCATCCCCTCCCGCTTGCAGTGCCGGGCCAGCAGCGGCGTCGCCCGCAGGTGGTCGACCGGGATGTCGAAGAAGCCTTCGATCGCCGGCGCGTGGAGGTCGACCGTCAGCACCCGGTCGGCACCGGCGGTGCAGATCAGGTTCGCGACCAGCTTGGCCGAGATCGGTTCCCGGCCCGAGGTCTTCTTCTCCTGCTTGGCGTAGGCGTAGTAGGGAATCACGGCCGTGATCCGGGCGGCCGACGCCCGCCGCACCGCGTCGATGATCAGCAGCAGCTCGACCAGGTGGTGGTCGATCGGGTCGCAGATCGACTGGATGACGAAGACGTCCGAGCCACGGACGTTCTCGTCCAGCTTGACCCGCGTCTCCCCGTTCTTCCAAGTGCCCACCAGCGCCCGGCCGAGCGGCGCCTCCAGCTCCTCCATGATCGCCGCCGCCAGCCGCGGGTGCGAGTTGCCCGTGAAGACCTGCAACCGGCCGTCCATTATTCGCTCTCCGGGGCGCCGAGTCGGGGAGTCGGGGAGTCGAAGACTCGAGGGGTCGGGTGGTCGGTCTCCCCGACGCCGTCGCGGACGAGCCGCGCCGGCACCCCGACCGCCAGCGCCCCGTCCGGTACGTCCCGCGTCACCACCGAGCCGGCGCCGGTCTTGGCCCCGTCGCCGACGCGGAGCGGGGCGCGCAGGATCGTGTCGCTGCCGATGAACGCGTCGGCCCCGATCTCGGTCCGGTGCTTGGCCCGACCGTCGAAGTTGGCGGTCACCGTCCCGGCCCCGATGTTGGTCCGCTCGCCGATCTCGACGTCGCCCAGGTAGCTGAAGTGCCCCACCTTGGCCC
>JBBSNJ010000512.1:0-3368 GCA_038232775.1 Thermomicrobiales bacterium | reverse complement strand
TTCCGGGTTCCCCTGGTGCCTCTGCGGTGGGGGGGCGCCCCCCCGGCCCCTCCGCCGGGGGCGAGGGGAGTTGGGTCGCGGACCGCCGGGGCGCCCCCCACGATCCACTTGATTCCGTATGAACCGCGGCTCCGCCCGCTGATCGGAGCGACGCACGCGTCGCCCGTTGACGGCCGAGACGGGCGACGCATGCGTCGCCCCTACCTCGGGGCGAGGCGGCGGCTCAACCTCGCTGCGCCACTAAATGTGGATCGGGTGGCCGAGGAGGGCGTGGGCGGCTTCGCCCATGACCTCGGAGACTGTCGGGTGGGGGTGGACGTTGAGGCCGATCTCGTAGGGGGTGCTCTCGAGCAGGCGGGCGAGGGCGGCCTCGGCGATCAGCTCGGTGGCGTGGGGGCCGACGATGTGGACGCCGAGGAGGTCGTCGGTCTCGGCGTCGGCGACCATCTTGGTGAAGCCGTCGGGATGGCCCTCGATTACCGCCTTGGCGTTGGGGCGCATCGGGAACTTGCCGATCTTGACCTGGTGCCCCAGTTTCTCCGCCTCCCGCTCGGTCAGACCGACGCTGCCGATCTCCGGTTCGCAGTAGGTGCAGGACGGCGAGTTGAGGATGTCGAGCGGGTAGGGATTGAGGTCGCAGATCTGCTCGACGGCGATGATCCCCTGGTGCATGGCCGTGTGGGCCAAGAGTTGCTGGCCATTGACGTCGCCGATGGCGTAGACATGGGGGACGTTGGTCCGCATCATCGGGTCGACCGGGATGTAGTCCCCTTCGGTCTTGACCCCGACCTCCTCGAGCCCGATCTCCTCGATGTTGCCCTGGCGGCCGACGGCGACGAGGAGGACCTCGGCCTCGACGACGCGCTCCTTCCCCTTGGCGTCGGTCAGGCGCATCGCGACGCCGTCGTCCTTGACGTCGATGTCCTCGGCGGTCGGTCGGGCGTCGGCGACGACGTCCATCTTCTGCCGCTGGAAGGCGCGGGTCACCTGCTCCGAGATCTCGTGGTCCTCTTGGGGCACGATCCGGCCGACCAGCGTGACGTGCGAGCCGTAGCGGTGGTAGACGGAGGCCCACTCGACTCCAGTGGCGCCGCCGCCGCGGATGATGAAGCTCTTCGGCAGGTGCTCGAGCTCGACCGCGTGATCCGAGTTGATCACCTTGACGCCGTCGTAGGGAACGCCCTTCATCGGTCGCGGCCGGGACCCGGTGTTGATGATCGTGTCGCGGGTCTGGAGGGTGAAGGGCGCGCTCCCGTCGTTCGGCGTCACCTCGACCTGGGTCGGACTGAGCAGCCGGCCGCGCCCCGCGTAGACCGGAATCTTGTGCTTCTTGTCGAAGAGGTAGAGGAGGCCCTTGTATTGGCCCTCGACGACCTTGAGCGAGCGATCGAGGGCGGTCGGGTAGTCGAAGGAGACCTCGCCGTCGACCTTGACGCCGAACTCCTGGGCCGCCTTGACCTGCTCGAAGACGTCGGCCGACTTGAGGAACGCCTTGGTCGGGATGCAGCCGCGGTGGAGGCAGGTGCCGCCGAGTTTGACTTCTTCGACGACGGCGACGTTGAGCCCGAGCTGCTTGGCGCGGATCGCGGCGACGTAGCCGCCGGTGCCACCGCCGAGGAGGACGAGGTCGTAGGAATGGTTCTTGTCCTGAGCCGGATCGGCCATCGGTGCTGGTGCCCCTCTCGGTGGATGATGCGCGGGTGCCGCCGCGGACGGCGGCACCCTCTCAATGGGGGAAGTATACGCTGGCCACCAGGCCGTCCTCCCGAGTCATCGAGCCGGAGCGTGCGCGTCGCCTTCCCCTCCGCCCGGAGTGCCGGGCAGGGGGCAGGCCGCCGCCGGGCGGCTCGCGGCGGGACGTCGCGGTCGGTCAGGCGGCGGGCGTGCCGGCGGTGGCGGGAGGGACGGCGGGCTCGGGCCGCTGCTCGAGGGCGTCGATGATCCGCTGCATCACCTCGGGGCGGGGGACCGGGATGATCGCGTCGACCGTGGCGGGGACGCCGACGACGTCGAGCACCGCTGGATCGTTCTCGACGCCGATCAGCCCGGAGCGGAACCCGTGCTTCTCCCAGGCGAGGCGCTGAATCTCGGGGTCGCGCATGGCTTCGAGCAGGCGCTCGCCGTTCGGCGTCAAGGCGATCAGGGGGTGGGAGGAGGTGACGGTCGGGGCGGGGTAGAGGATGTCGATCTCGTCGCGGAGGAGATCGCGGTATTCCTGGTTGGCGATGCTGAACTCGATCAGCTGGTTCTCGTAGCCGGCGATGATCGGCTTGGCGCCCATGCCGGTGCTCAAGAACTGGCGGAAGAGATCGCCGGAGCCGGTCTCGGTGAAGCCGAGCCGGGCGTAGAAGTCGACGATGAAGGGGAGGACGGTCGTGATCGTGGTGCCGTCGACGACTTGACCCCCGTTGCGCACGTTGGCCAGCAGGCCGGAGAAGAGGAGCCCCGAGTTGCTGCGGGTCGGGTCGGTCGTCTGGATGGTGATCGGACCGTAGATCGGGACCCCGATCTCGCTCCAGGGCTGCCGCTGCTCGATCCGCTGGATCAGCTCGGGGAAGCGCTCCACCCGGTAGACGTCGCCGGTCTGCTCCGCCAGGCCGGCGGCGACCAAACTGGTGGTCACGTCGCGCCAGGCGTAGAGGACGATCGGGGAATTGAAGACGATCTCGGAGGTGCCGGCGGCGTCGGGGCGTTGGTCGTAGATCGCCTCGGCGATCTGGCTCGACGGCCAGAGGAAGTCCTGCCCGGTCGTCTCGCCGCGGACCATTTCGATCGAGCCGACCTTCTGGAAGTCGATGTCCAAGCCGCGCTCGGCGAGGAGGCGGACGACGTCGGGGTCGTTCAGGAAGTTCTCCTTCTCGCTGCCGATCAAGCCGCGGACGACGACGGTCTCGACCCCGGCCCGTCGCCCTTGCAGGATCTGGAAGCCGGCGACGGCGGCGATCACCACCAGGAGGAGACCAAAGCCGAGAAAGCTCTGGACGCGACGGTTCATCCTTGCAGCCTCCGTGAGGGTGCCGGCTCGACGCCGGCGAGGTCGAACTCGAGCATCTCGCTGGCGACTTCGAGGTCGATCACGTCGCCCCGGTGGAGACCGTCGTAGAGCTCGCGCAGCTTGCGGTCGAGGAGCGGCAGGTCTGTTTCCTCGATCTTGGTCAGGGTAGGGGCGGCGTCGGTCAGCCCGCGGTCGGCGACCCGCGCGTACTGGGCGATCAGCCGGTTGGCGGGTAGGAGGTAGCGCTCGACGAAGGAGGCCGCCGTTTCGGGCTCGGGGCGGTCCACGTGGAGGACGGCGAGGATTCGGTCGGCAGAATCGCTGATCGAGAGGACGCGGGCTTGGGCCGCCGGTGCCGGCAGGTCGCGGGTGA
>JBBSNJ010000511.1:0-3374 GCA_038232775.1 Thermomicrobiales bacterium | reverse complement strand
CGGAGCTTGTTGACGACCAGCGTCGCCAGCGCCTCGCCGTCGACGTCCTCAGCCACGATCACCAGCGGCGACCGCGCCCCGGCGACCTTCTCCAGCGTCGGCAGCATGTCCTGGATCGAGGAGATCTTCTTGTCGGTGATCAGGACGAAGGGATCCTCGAGCTCCGCCTCCATCCGCTCCGTGTTGGTCACGAAGTAGGGGGAGATGTAGCCGCGGTCGATCTGCATCCCTTCGGTGTACTCGGTCTCGAACTCGAGACCGCGGGACTCCTCGACCGTGATCACGCCGTCCTTGCCGACCTTCTCCATGACGTCGGCGATCAGACCACCGATCTCCTTGTCGGCCGCCGAGATCGACGCCACCTGGGCGATCTCCTCGCGGCCCTTGACCTCGGTCGCCATCTCCCGAATTCGGGCCACGATCGCCTCGGCACCCAGGTCGATGCCCTGCTTCAGGAGCATCGCGTTCGCGCCGGCGGCGACGTTGCGCATCCCCTCGTGTACGATCGCCTGGGCCAGAACCGTCGCCGTCGTCGTGCCGTCCCCGGCGACGTCGTTGGTCTTGGTCGCCGCTTCCTTCAGCAGCTGGGCGCCCATGTTGGCGAAATTGTCGTCGAGCTCGATCTCCTTCGCCACCGTCACGCCGTCATGGGTGACGGTCGGGGCACCGAACTTCTTGTCGAGCGCCACGTTCCGGCCCTTCGGCCCGAGCGTCGTCTTGACCGCGTTCGCCAGCACGTCGACGCCCTGCTTCAGCGACGCCCGCGCCGTCTCGTTGAACTCCAGAACCTTCGCCACCGTCGATCCTCCTCGTTCACTCTCGCTCGTTCGCCGAACATCATCGGACACACGGCGGTGCCCCGGACGACGAGGTCGGACCTCGTCGCAGCCGGCTCACCGTCCTCCGCCTTCCTAATCGGAGACGACCGCCAGGATGTCCTTCTCGGACAGGATAAGCAGATCCTCGTCTTCGAGCTTGAATTCCGTCCCGGCGTACTTGGCGAACAGCACCTCGTCGCCGACCTTGACGTCCATCGCGATCCGGTCGCCGTCGTCGTCGCGGCGACCCTGGCCGGCGGCCATGATCGTCCCGCGCTGCGGCTTTTCCTTCGCGGTGTCCGGCAGCACCAGTCCGCTCTTGGTCGTCTCTTCGCGGCCCGCCGGCCGGATCACGACCCGGTCCCCCAGCGGCTGCAACTTCGACGTCACCGCCGTCCCGTTGGTCTCCGTCTTGGCCATCGTTCCCGGTACCTCCTCCAAATCTCCGTCCGCAACCCCGCCGTCCGGGGCGACTCCGGCGACCGCCCGCTCGCGGTCCGTCGCCGGCGCAACGACGATAGGCTAGCACACCGTTTGGCACTCTTCAAGGGCGAGTGCCAACGCTCCACCCGTCGCCGGTTGAGCCGCTCCACCCTTCGGCGCCGTCCCGGTTCCCTCGCCTCCCCCATGCTAAAATCGCCCGACATCCCCGCCGTCCGCCCCCGCGTCGCCGCGCCGCGGAGCCCGCCCCAGCGCCCGGAGGAGCAGCCGTGTCCGTCCAAGCCCAGCGGCAGCCGAGCGACTTCCTCGCCGCCCGCGTCCGCGACCTCGCCCCGTCCCCCACCCTCGCCGTCTCCGAGCGCGCCCGCGCCCTCAAGGCCGAGGGGGTCGACGTCGTCGACCTCGGCGGCGGCGACCCCGACTTCATCACCCCCGAGCACATCCGCCGCGCCGCCAGCGAGGCGATGGATGCCGGCCAGACCCACTACGTCGCCGTCCCCGGCATCCTCCCCCTCCGCCGCGCCATCGCCGACAAGCTCCGCCAGGAGAACGGGATCGAGGTCGAGGCCAACGGCGGCGTGGTCGTCACCCCCGGCGGCAAGCAAGCGCTGTTCGAGGCCGCCCTCGCCTTGATCGACGAGGGCGACGACGTGCTGATCCTCGAACCAGCCTGGGTCTCCTACGTCTCGATGGTCGAGCTCGCCGGCGGCCGTCCCGTCGGTGTCCCCCTCGATCCGGACGACGACTTCCGCATCACCGCCGACAAGCTCGCCGCCGCGGTCACCCCGAACAGCCGCGTCCTGATCGTCAACTCCCCCAGCAACCCGACCGGCCGCGTCCTCGACGAGCAAGAGATGGCCGCGATCGTCGAGATCGCCACCGCCCACGATCTCCTGGTCTTCTCGGACGAGATCTACGAAAAAATCCTCTACGACGGCCACCGCCACGTCAGCCCCGCCTCTCTCCCCGGAATGGGCGAGCGGACCCTCACCTTCAACGGCTTCTCGAAAGCGTACGCGATGACCGGCTGGCGCCTCGCCTACGTCGCTGGCCCGAAGTCCTACATCGCCGAGGTCGAGAAGGTCCACAGCCATTCCGCGACCTGCGCCACCTCGTTCGTCCAAGCCGCCGGCGTCGTCGCCCTGACCGGCCCCCAGGCGTTTATCGGCGAGATGGTCGAGGCCTGGGATCGCCGCCGCCGGGCCGTCGCCGCCGGACTGAACGCCGTCAAGGGAGTCCGCTGCCCCTTCCCCGAGGGCGCCTTCTACGCCTTCGCCGACATCCGGGAGACGGGGCTGACCTCCCTCGAAGCCGCTGGTCTCCTTCTCCGCGAGGCCCACGTCGCCGTCGTCCCCGGCGTCGCGTTTGGAGCCGCCGGGGAGGGCCACCTCCGCCTCTCCTTCGCCACCAGCGACCACCTCCTCGACCAGGCCGTCAGCCAGATCGGCGACGTGCTCGGCCACCGTTGAGCGACCGCCGGACGCGCTCCCGACAACCACCGACCCCCGTCGCAGCGCGCCGCTCCTCTCTCTCTTGCCTTTCGCGCCTCTCTCATCTGTCGCCCGGAAAGGATTGAACCCGTGTCCGTCGATGCCCGCCTCAGCGAACTTGGAATCGAGCTGCCGCCGCCGGTCCGGCCGCTCGCCAACTACGTCCGCCACGTCCGGACTGGCAACCTCCTCTTCATCTCCGGCACCGGCCCCACCGACGCCGCGTCCAAGGGGAAGGTCGGGCAAGACCTCTCGGTCGAGCAAGCCTATGGCGTCGCCCGCGAGGTCGGTCTCCAGATCCTCGCCACCGCCAAGGACGCCGTCGGCGATCTCGATCGCGTCGTCCGGGTCGTCAAGGTGCTCGGCATGGTCAACGCCCTCCCCGACTTCGAGCAGCAGCCGCAGGTCATCAACGGCTGCTCTGATCTCTTGGTCGAGGTCCTCGGCGACGCCGGCCGCCACACCCGGTCGGCGGTCGGCATGGGCTCGCTGCCGAACGGCATCGCCGTCGAGATCGAGTGCACCTTCGAGGTGCGCTGACCGCCGGCGCCCGGTCCCTCGTTTCGGCCGCAGCGCGATTCCGGACTTTATCGACGCCGCGATCTTGGCCACACGGCCGTCATCG
>JBBSNJ010000510.1:0-3379 GCA_038232775.1 Thermomicrobiales bacterium | reverse complement strand
CGGGCTCCGGCCGTTGCAGGTTTCGGCCACCCTCGGCGCCGCCCCCCGCCCCACGGCCCCCCACCAGGCGCGCCGCGCCTACATCTCGCACACGACGCCAGAGGGGAGGACGCCGGACGACCTCGCCACGCGGCACGGCTACCCAGCCGCGGAGTGGGCGAGCGAGGCGATCACGGCCACCGAGCCCACCACCGCCGAGGCGTTCCGGGTGTTCTACGGCAGCGACCCGCACCGGGAGAGCTTCTTGTGGGGGTGGGCGGGCGTCGGCGTCGGTATGTGGTACGACGCGGACTCGCGCTACGGGTGGTACTGGTCGGTCTTCTTCGGCGCCTTCGACCGCGCGCCGTCGTGCGCCGAGCCGGCTGGGGTGGCCGGGCGTGCCGCTGGATCCGGAGGCCATCGACGCGACGGGGGTCAACCACCGGTTGGCCGAGTCGCGCCGATGAGCAAGGGCTGTCTCGGAAACGGCCGAGCCTGTTGAAAACCCCCCTGGGCGGGCTCGAAGAGCCCGCTGAAGGGCCTGACGACGGCCCTTGTCGGGGCAAATCGGGGCTGCAGAGCCCCACCGATCACGACCTCGGACCAGCGCTCCGACTTTTTCAACAGGCTGGGGCGTTTCCGAGACACGGCGAACTGCGTTCCTCCAGCAACCAGCCAACCAGCGTCGGCAAAACGGACGCACCGGGGGGGGGCCCGGTGCGTCGCGAGCTCTGCCTTGGTGGCGAAACCGCTGCGGTGTGGGTCACCGACTGCTACAGAACTGCGAATGGTGTCCATCCGAGCGGATGGCGGCCTGCACCTCGGCCGGCTCGTTCGGGACGTCCGGGGCGGCGCCGCTGGAGAGCGCGTGGGAGAGCAGCCCCGGGCGTTCTTTACCGATGCCGATGACGTTGGGGGTCGGGCCGCCGTTGGCGGTACCCCGCCGGTCGCGGCGCTCGACCCGCTGCAGATGCTCCATCGCCCGGGCGTGGGGCTGGCGCAGGGCCGAGCCATCGACCACCGCCCGGACGCGCGGCTCGCCCCGCGGCGGCGCGACCCCGTGGGCCTGGAGCTTCGCCACCAGCCACTCCGGGTCCAACTCGGAGCGCTCCGTGGTCTCCCCCTGCAGCATCCGCCGGATCCGTTGCTCGGCGTGCAGCGCGGCCGCCAGCGCAGGGGGAAAAGGCCGCGATGCGGCCACGGACCGGGCGCTCGCCCCCGACGATCCCCCGCACGACCCCGCCCAGGAGGCGGGCCGTGCGGCGGCCATCGGCCGGCTCCCGGAACGGCTCCAGGAAGCCGGCGAACCGGTCCTCCTCGCGGGGCGTCAGGGCCATCGGGGCGCTCCTCTCCACGGCGGCGAACCAGTCGCCGATTCTCCCACACCGCGTTACGTCCGGATGTCAGGAAGGCCTGGCGCACGGAGCACCCGGGAGCCACCCTGCGCGAGATCGAGGCGGGCGGCGTCGATGGGTGAAGCGTCAGCCGGCACCGCGTAATGCCACCGCCCGCACCACCACGGCCGTCGCGGCCGCAGGCGCTTCCGGACGAGGCCGCGGCCTCGACGGCGGGCCCCGTCGTCGCTATACTGAGCGGCGCTCGGAGGCAATGAACCCCGCCGCCCGTGTGGTCGCCGACGCGGTGGGGGGAGCCAGTGGCGAACCCGGTCGAGCTGCTCGTAACAGCGTGGCCGGGTTTTGCGTTCCCGGGGCATGGCATAGGCCTTGTCTTCCGGGGGTGGCGTTCTGTTCGGCGCGTCGTTGCGGGCGGAAGGTACCGATCGGCTTACGGTTGACGGGCGGCGACCCGCCCAGGAGTGGTTGGCCATGCGACCCCGGTTCACCCTCGTCCTCGTCCTTGTGCTCATCGGCGCCGTCGGGGGCTTCGTCGCCGCCGCGGGGCTGGCGGCCGGCGCCAGCGTGCCGCGCTACCCCGACCTGCGCACCCAGCCGCCGGCCGACCTCCGCTTCGACCGGCTCGGCGACGGCACCCACGTCCTGCGCTTCAGCAACACCGTCTGGAACGCCGGCGAGGGACGGCTGGAGCTGGAGGGCTACCCCAGGCCCCACAGGGACGCGATCCCGGTCTACCAGAACCTCTACGACGCGGCGGTCGGGGGCAGCCTCGTCTCCCACAAGCCCGTCAGCTCCGACATCCTCTACCATCTCAGCCACAACCACTACCACTTCCAGGACTTTGCCTCCTACCTGCTGCTCAAGAAGGACGCGAGCGGGACCTACCAGGAGACGACCAAGAAGGGGACCAAAACGAGCTTCTGCATCATGGACTCGACGCGGGTGAGCGGGACGTACAGCCAGCAGTACGGCGGGTGCGACGGGGCGCTGCAGGGGCTGACGGTCGGCTGGGGCGACGATTACGTCTACACGCTGCCCGACCAGTGGGTGGTCCTGGGCACCAGCCGACTGGCCGACGGCACTTACGCCGTGCAGTCCACCGCCGACCCCAAGAACAAGCTCGACGAGGGCGGGCGCGACGGCAACAACGTCGCCAAGACCTGTTTCAAAGTCCGGCGAGGCAAGATCAGGGCCTGCTGAGCTCCCGGGAAGCCGACGGCCTGGCGGCCCCCGTCCTCGCATGCGCAACCGGGGGCCGTCTGCGTAGCCCTCCTGCCCAAGGCCGCGTTTTGCAACGGGTGCGCGGTGGTGTCATCGCGTCTGCCAACGCTGCTGCGTCCTTCTCCGCAGGGCGTGGACGAGCGGGGGCGGCCGACGAACACCGGCTGCCGGGAGCCGAAGTGCTGCGGCGGGTAGCGAGGCCCGCGTGGGCTAGCTGGCCGGATCGAGACCGGGCCGAACGCGGCGGCGCGTGACGGGGTCGACCAGGGGCGCGGTGGCGAACTGCCGCTGCGCCCCTTTCGTCCACGCCGGTCCACCCCGCCGACGACGGCGGACGACGGCGGGCCGGACCGGCGACGGCGGCGGTCCGGCCCGCCCCGCCGGAGGGGGATCGGGGTGAGCGGCGGGATCGGCGTCCTGGTCGTCGCGCGGGAGGCCGTCGTCCGGCGGGGCCTGCTCGCCCGAGATGCCCCATCCGTGTCTCGGAGGCGGTGGAGAAGCTTGTGATGGAGCACCGGCAGGACCGATTCTCGCGCCGCCACGTGGTGTTGCGCGCCCGGTGGGACGCCGCCGTCCGGAAACTGGACGGAAGCGTGCTCCAATCGTGGCAGTGGGGCGAGCTGTATCGGCACTGGGGCTACCGGGTCGAACGGATCCGCGTCGACGGGCCGGACGGCACCGGGCTGGCGCAGTTCCTCCTCTGGCCCCAGGACCCCGGCACCGATGGCCATATGGCGCGGGGACCGGTCCTCCGCGGCGACCGGCCGGGCGGGGGGCCCGCGGGGCCCGCCGGCCGCCGCCGTGGCGGCGCGGGGCCCCGGGCG